>CAZGQB010000478.1:0-1853 GCA_964527055.1 uncultured Sulfuritalea sp. | reverse complement strand
CGATGGCCGACGACGAGATGCCGACGGCGCCGGCGATGACGAGCGCCTCGCTGGTGCCCCAGCCGAGCGCGAGACCGAAGAGCAGGCCTCCGCCCACGTTGAGCAGCAGGTAGATCGCACCGATCCCGAGCAGGCGGCGGCCCCCGGCGGCGAGGTCGTCGAGGCTGAACTCGAGACCGAGGTGGAACAGCAGGAGGACCAGACCGAGGGCGGCGAGCAGCTCGAGGTCGTGGGGATCCTCGACCAATGCGATCCCCGGGGTGTTGGGGCCGAAGATGATGCCGGCGGCCATGAAGAACGGGATGGTCGGCAGTCCGATGCGCCGACCGAGACGTGCGAGGAGACCCGCGGCCAGCAGCGCACCGCCGATGGCAACGAGGAGGTCGCCCATGCTCAGCCCCTGACGACGTGCCGGCGGAAGCCGGCGAGATCCTCCGGGCGCCCGATGACCACGAGCCGATCGCCCGGACGCAGCACTTCGCTGGGCTCGGGCGCGACCAGGGGTTGATGGTCGCGGAGGATGGCGGCGATGGTCATCCGGGTGGCGGAGCGCACCTCGAGGTCGGCGATCGACCGGCCGGCGCCGGGTGAGGCCTCGTCGAGCGTCACCCAGTCGATCAGGAGGTCGTCGATCACGGCCTCGATCTCCTCCACCACCGAGGGCGTGAAGTAGGCGCCGCCCAGGATCGCCCCGAGGGTCCGGGCCTGGGCATCGCTCAGAGCCACCGAGGCGCGGCGTGACCCCTGGTCGAGCACATAGAGGTCACGACGACCCGAGTGGTGGATGATCACCGCCACGTCACCGCCCTCGTCGGCCTGGAGGTCGTAGCGGTGGCCGATGCCGGGCAGGGCCACCTCCGTGACCTCGCCACCCGCGGCGCGGGGACGAGACATCGGTCGGTTGGGCTCGGAAGGTGCAGGCACGGAGGCCTCCTCGGGAGGTCGTCGGGGGGACGGCGGCGGAAGCCACCGGAGAAGGCGACGCAGGGCAGGCGTCGCCGCTCGGGGAGCGGTGGGGTCAGCGGGGCTCGGGAGCGCCGTCGGCGCGGAGGGTGGCTCCCACCGAGGCCGGGATGGCGACCTGCCAACCGGCTTCTTCGAGCTGTGCCCGGGTGCGAGCCAGCTCTCCGGCGTCGCGCCCTTGCGACGAGAAGCGGAAGACCCACTGGTCGCCCTGGTCGTAGACGCGCTCGAAGATGACGGACTCGCCGGCCTCGACGGTGCCCACCGGGGTCCAGTCCGTGTCGTCGCCGTCGTTGGCGGCGACGGTGATGTCGTACGGGGTGGGATTCTCGAACGAGATGGCGTCCACGTGGGCGGGCATGCGCAGGAGCGGCGCGATGAGCAGGCCGGCGGCGAGCACCACGGCGGCGGCGAGGACCCACAAGAGATGGACGGGACGCGGCGACCAGCTCCTCGGCGCGCCGAGCTCGCGGTCGATGGTGGGCGCGCGGGTCATTGCCGCCGCCCGGCGGGTCGGGGAACGCGAAGAGCAGCACATCGGTGCGGCATCGGGACCTCCTGGTCACGGGTCGATCTGGTCACGGGTCGAGCGGCCGCCCCGGCGGTCGGGGCGGCGGATCAGGGCGCGTGCGTCAGGAGAGCGGTGGCGCGCGACCGCGGACGGTCGATCCGTGCCCGGCGGGCGCCAGGAGGACGAGGAGGTCGCCGTGGTGTCGACGACGGAGCGCGCCGACTCCCACCAGGGCGGCGGCGGCGACCGCCGCCAAGGGGGTCCATCGTGACTTGGCCAGGCGCTGGGCCCGACTGTCGAGCCGTTCCTCCGCTCCGGCGGTGACCGCAGGGGCCTCCAGGTGGACGGAGGCGACCAGTTCGGTGCCACTCGCCACGCC
>CAZGQB010000477.1:0-1855 GCA_964527055.1 uncultured Sulfuritalea sp. | reverse complement strand
CGTCAGACGCAAACCTTTGCGAAGTTTTCCACATCTAAGGCGCGCCCCATTGGGACTCCCGGCCAAGCCACTAAAACGGGATGTCATCCTCTGCGACCTCCTGCGAGCCTTCCACGGCCTTTGCAGTCTCCCGCCGTGGTTCCGCTGCCTGCTGTTCGCCAAGTTGGATCACATGCACCCGATGCGCCACGACCTCGGTACTGTACTGCTTTTTGCCATCCTTGCCTTCCCACGACCGGGTCTGAAGCTTGCCCTCCAGTGTGACGAGCTGACCCTTTCGGATCTTGCTCGCTCGCTCGGCTGCCTTCCCAAAGACCACGATGCGATGCCACTCGGTCTTTTCCTGGTCATTCCCTTTGCCGTCCTTGTAGCGCTCGCTCGTCGCGACGCTCAGGTTGGCGACAGGCTGACCTGATGGTAGGTATTTGAGCTCGGCATCTGCCCCCGTGAATCCTTCTAGTTGCACTCGGTTCATTCGGATGCCTCCAACTTATCCCTGACGCTCTTTGTCAGTTCGTCATATATGGCGAGCTTTTCCACCTTGTCGCTTGGTATCTTGCTAAGCACCAGGCCAACAATGCCAATTAGATTGGCCACAAACCGAACCGATGTGATCTTTCCGGCATGCTTGGCGCTTAGGTCTGCCAGGTCGCTGCGCAGTTCCTCCTCTGCTCGATCCATTTACTTTGCCTCCTTCGGGACGCACGTCCCGCTCTTGCAGTAATACCCCTGTGCGCAGTCACCCGACCGCGTGCAGTCACCTTCGGGCGCGGTTGCTAGCATGACCACCGCCCAGACGACAGCATGGACGATGATCAGACGCATCTTGTCACCTTGCTGCGCTTCCGTGGTTATTGACATAGGCCTCGAACTGCCGCTTGACCTCCGCGTTTTCCGTCTGAAATGCGTCAAGCATTGCGCCCATCGCCGCCTCGACTGTCAGCCCGCTGTCGTTTTTATTGGCCACTGCCCCTGCAAGGTACGAGCGCATCACCGCGTCAGCCATTACGTTCACTCGCATCCACGGAAAACGGAACGCCAATATCGAAATGATCGAGTTGGCTATCCGCATCCTGGTTTCAAGGGCTTGCATTTCTGTCTCATTGCTCATGATCCACTCCTCCCCCCCCCATCCTCACCTACTCGGACCAGCGCGCAATCGGAACTTTGGTAGCGTCAAATCTGTGCATCTTTCCACCCACGGCAGCCGGGTCTGACACCTTGACCTCGGTAAGATCAAAGACCCAAATACCGGCGCATTTGCTGGCCGGGTCAGGAACCATCACCCGATACTTCCCGTTTTGCAGGCTGTTCTTGGGAGGCATCTGCTCGTCCGTTGCCAGTGCGCTCCCCGGACTTGGCATCGACCCCTTGAACATCTGGATGTTATTCGGGACCGGGGCTGTCTGTCCGCAGTCGTCGGCGTTGACGCGGTAGAACGTCGTATTGACGCCGCCGCTCGTCGTCGCACATCCGCTCATTGCTGCCAGTACCAAGCTCATCATGATCGTTCGCATCGTTGTTCCTTCTGCGCCTCGGTGGGCGCGTCCTTTAGTCGTTGCTCCAAGATCTCAATTACCCAATCCACTCCGATGTTGTGCGCCTCCATCGTTGACAGCAGCACAAAGAGCACATCGGCTGCCTCCTGCTCGGAATCCCCCTTTCCGCGCAGGGCCTCGGTGAATTCCGACGCTTCAAGATGCAAATAGCATCCGGCTTCGCGCCAGTCTCGCGACCATCCTTTTTGCTGACAGTGCGCATAGGCTTTCCGCGCTAACCTAGCGAGTCGGCTATCGCTCACTTCCCCTCCTTCTTCTGTTTCTTCGGCTGCGCTGCTTTGATCAGCGCGTTGCCG
>CAZGQB010000476.1:0-1862 GCA_964527055.1 uncultured Sulfuritalea sp. | reverse complement strand
CCACCCGATCTCGCGCTCGCCCGCCTTGGCGAACTCGTGCGCGAGCGTGCGCACGTCTTGTAGTCGCTCAGGACGCTGGCGCCGACGGCAAGCGGATCGCAGGCGTTGCCGACCGCATCCTCGTCGAGGCAGTCGAGCGTGCCCTTTTCCTTGCGCTGGAACCATTCGCCCTGCAGCTTGAAGTTCTGGTACTTCGCGTTGCCCTCCGGCGCCCATTTCCAGACGAAGTCGGCGATCCAGGTGCGCGAATCGCCGTCGAAGACGCCCTGCGCCTCCAGCCCGCCGACATCCTCGAAATGGGCCTCGCGGTCCCTGGCCCTGGTGCGCAGGTAGGAAACCCCGGCACGCCAGTTGTTGCTGGCATCAAGGTCGCCGCCGACGTGCGCGAAGATCGCGCCGTTGTTGCTGCCGTTCTTGTTGCGGTCCGTGCCCGGGAACTCGGCGCCGCGCCCGAACTCGGCGCCGAGTTCGATGAAGGTCTCGGTCGGCGCCACCCACTTGAGCTGCACGCCGTCCTGGGCATAGCTTGCGTGCTCGCCGAACATCACCGTGTATATCAGCGGCGCGTCAGAAAAGTCCCAGGCGTGGGGATGCTGTTCGTTGAGGTAGCCGATCCCGGAGCGGACGCGTCCGCCCTTGAGCCCGATGCCGTGGCCGATGCCCAGGGTCTGGACCCAGGCTTCCTCGACCTCGACTTCGTCGTCCCTCACGCCGAGCATCAGCTGCCCGCGCCACCACGGATCGACGTTGGCGCCGAAGACCAGCTCGCTGTGGTCGAGCGAAAAGCCGCGCTGGTTGGCCTCGTCCGAACCGCCGCCATGGTCGTGGCCGGCGGCGGGCCAGAAGCCGGTGATGGTGCGCTCCGGCACCTCCGTCATGTCCTTGTAGCGGCCCTGCAGGATCAGCGAGATCTCCGGGTTGAAGGCGTTGGCCGGTGCCGGGTGCGCAGCGGCCTGTTGGGCGCTGGCCTGGGCCTGGGTGGCGCCGGCTTCGGCCTTGACCACCGTGGTCTCGGCTTTTTCCAATCGGGATTCCAGCGCCTTGATGCGCTGTTCGTAGGCTTGCTTCATCTGCGCGATTTCCTCGCGCAGGGCTTTCAGGTCGGCGTCGGCGGCAGACGCGGGCAGGCTGGCCAGCACGCCGCAGGCGGTCAGCACGATCAGGGATGTGCTTCTCATGGTTTTCTCCAAAATGACAAAGGCAACGACCGTCGCGACAAGGCGACGGTCGGCTGAATTCAAAGGTCAGATTGGAAGCGCGGGTGGAGCGCGGCTGCGATATGCCGCCGGAAAGGCAAAAGTCGGCGCTGGCGACACGGCGGCAGGCACGTGCACCTGGCGCAACGTGCCGCCGGGGAACGCATGCAAACTCGCCGGCGGCGCCGGCACGGCGCCGGCGAAGGCGATGCAGTCGTCGCAGGCAGGCGTGCCGGACCCATCGGACCCATCCGGCGTTTCGTCGCCGCCCACCGCCAGCCCATGCGCGGCCGGATCACCGGCCTCGGCATGGAGATGCAGGAGCCCGGCCTGCTGCGTCGCCAGCAGCAGCAGAACCAGCAGGAAATGCCTCAGGGTGCGCATCGCGTCGAAACCGGATGGCGCGCCGGATCAGGCGCGCGCGGCGCCCGCCGCGTGCGGCGAACAGCCGGCGCACAGGCCGCGCACGTCATAGGCGACCTCGTTCAGGCGGAAGCCGCGCGGCAGTTTCGGCGGCGGCGGCGGCTCGGCCTTGAGGCAGAACACCCCGCCGCAATCCGTGCAGCGGAAAT
The DNA here is from genome assembly GCA_964527055.1 of uncultured Sulfuritalea sp. Taxonomy (GTDB): domain Bacteria; phylum Pseudomonadota; class Gammaproteobacteria; order Burkholderiales; family Rhodocyclaceae; genus Sulfuritalea. Next base: position 94 of record CAZGQB010000476.1, on the reverse strand, counting down.
GCACGTGATCGACATGCCGATGGCGCGCGGCGGCGGCGCTGAAACGGAACACGCCGCGCGTATCCACCGCCTTCAGCGCCAGGCCGCAGGCCAC
>CAZGQB010000475.1:0-1882 GCA_964527055.1 uncultured Sulfuritalea sp. | reverse complement strand
TGGCGCCGGCCGTTGCTGTCGGCCAGCGCCTGGATCAGCGCCTTGCGTTCCTGGTTGTCGACGTCGATCAGCTTTTCCGCGATCTGGCGTTTGGCCAGCGTCATCTTGCTGCTGTCGCGCAGGTAGATCAAACCGTCCTGCCCCAGCCCGATTTCGCCGGCCTCGTAAAAGCGTACCAGGCGTGATGTGCGCTGTGCCAGGGAATGCTTGACGATGACGACGGTCGGGGCGCCGATGTCCAGGTTGATCGGCGGCTTCGTCGCGTCCTTCGCGGGCTCCGCGGCGACAACGGGGAGCGTGAGGGTGGCAAGCAGGGCCAGTGCGAAGCGCTTCATTCGGGTTCCTTGGAGGTTCATTTGCCGGCCAGCAGCAGCTTGAGGTCGGCGGCGACGTTGGCCGGGGCTTCGCCATGGCGCAACAGCAGGCGCAGCTTGCCCTGCGGGTCGAAGACATAGCTGCCGGTGGAATGGTCGACATTGTAACTTCCCGGCGTGGCTCCCGGCTGCTTCGCGTAGAAGACCTTGAAATCCCTGGCCACCGCCGCGATGGTTTTTTCATCGGCATACAGGCCGAGGAAGCTCGGGTGGAAAGCGGGGACGTACTGGGCCAGCAAGGCTTGCGTGTCGCGTGCCGGGTCCACCGTGGCGAACAGCACCTGCACGCGCTTGGCATCGTCACCGAGCAGGGCCATGGCTTCGCGCATGATGGACATCGTGGTCGGGCAGACGTCGGGGCACTGGGTGTAGCCGAAGAACAGCACTACGGCCTTGCCCTTGAAATCCGCCAGGCGGCGCGGCTGGCCGTTGTGGTCGGTAAGGCTGAAATCCTTACCCCAGTCCACCATCGAGAGATCGGTGGAAATGAATTTCTTCGGCTCGGAACATCCGGCGAGCAGCAGCACGAGGCTGAAAAAGAGAGTCGACAGCAGTTTCATGGGAATCGGAACGGACGGAGTCGGTGCAGCCGGAAGTGTACCGCGTTTGCTCCCGGCCATTGCCGTATACTTGGGCCTTTTTCGCGGAGTCACGGTGAATTTGAATAGCATATCGGTTTCCGGCGGCACGGCGAAGGCCCTGACCAGGGCATGGTTATGGCTGGGTCTGCTGGCGCTTATCGGTTCCGGCCTGCTCGCCATCCTGCTGGTCCTTTCGCGCACGCCGGGCATCCAGGACGTCTTCCCGCTGAAGGACTTCTTTCGCGCCGCGCTGGTGGTCCATGTCGACCTCTCGGTCGCGATCTGGTTCATGGCGTTCGCCGCGGTGATCTGGAGCGCGCTGGGGCGCGACGGTTTCGCCTGGCTGGGATGGGCCGGCTTCGCCCTGGCGACCGCGGGAACGGCGGTGATGATGGTTTCGCCCTTCCTGCCCGGCGCCGACCCGGTGTTGAACAATTACATCCCGGTATTGCAGCAGCGGGTGTTCTATGTCGCGTTGTGGCTTTGCGGCGCGGGATTCGCCCTGGCCGTCGTGCGTGCGCTGCTCACGACATGGCCGCGACCCGCCTTTGGCGCGCCGCTGCAGCTCGGCGCCTTCCTCGGCGCGGTGGCGGGCTTTCTGGCGCTGGCCGCCTTCCTCTGGTCCTGGCTGATCGTTCCGCGCGACGCGGAGATCGAAGCCAAGCTTTACTTCGAGGTCCTGTTCTGGGGTGGCGGCCATACCCTGCAGTTCCAGCATGCCATCCTCATGGTCGTGGCCTGGCTGTGGATAGCCGTCCATCTCGGTGGGGTGCCGGTTTCCCCGCGCCCGCTGTCGGCGATGTTCTGGGTCGCGGCGCTGCCGCTGCTGGTGGTGCCGGCGATCTACTTCACGATACCGGCCGGCGAGCTGCCGCACATGGAGCTCTTCGCCAAGCTGATGATCTGGGGCCATCCCTACATGGCGCC
>CAZGQB010000474.1:0-1889 GCA_964527055.1 uncultured Sulfuritalea sp. | reverse complement strand
GCTTGGCGTTGTGCGGCAGCACGTTGCTGACCACGTAGAAGCGCTTGCCGCGGGCATGGGCGGCGGCGATCGCGGCGCCCAGCGCGGCGATGTCGCCGAATTCGTTGTTGCGCACGCGCAGGCTGTAGCGCGGCTGGCCGGCGTAGATCGCATCGGCGCCGAAATCCAGCGCCGTGCGCGCCATCGCCGGCGAACCGGCGGGCGCCAGCAGCTCGGGCGCCTTCACGTGGCCGGTACGCGCAGGTCGTCGGTCACGGTGCCGATCTGCGCCAATTCCGCCTCGTGTGCCGGATCGCGGAAATCCTCGTCTAGTGCCGCCAGTTCCCATTCCCGCAGGGCCGGGTGGCCGAGCATGGCCTCCATGTAGTCGGCAGTGGTGTCCGCCACGGCGAAGCCGTAGCTGCGGAAGCGGTAGACCACCGGCGCGAAGAAGGCGTCGACGGCGCTGAACTCCGGGCCGGCGAGGAAGGGGCCGCCGAAGCGGGCTATGCCTTCGGCCCACAGCCGTTCGATGCGGGCGATATCCGCCAGCAGGCCGGGCGAGCGATTCGTGACGGCGACGCGGACGCCGATGTTCATGCCGTGTTCGTTGCGCAGGCAGGCGAAGCCGGAATGCATTTCGGCGGCGGCGCAGCGCGCCCAGGCGCGGGCCCGCTCGTCGGCCGGCCAGACCTGCGGATGCCGCTCGGCCAGGTATTCGGCGATGGCGAGCGAATCCCAGACCACGGTGTCGCCATCCTCCAGCCAGGGTACCCGGCCGGAGGGCGAGATGGCGCGGAAGTCGCTCGGACTGCCGGGCGTGAAGCGGTGCAGCACCTCGTCGAATTCGATGCCGCAGGCGCGCATCAGCACCCAGGGCCGCAGCGACCAGGAGGAGTAGTTCTTGTTGGTGATGTGGAGGGTATACATGCGCTCAAACCCGGATGGTTTCGTCGAGCGTGATATCGACCATCAGATCGTTCGAGATGCGCTCCAGCTCCCCGGTCAACGCGGAAACATCGAGGTCCGGCGCGGCCGTCAGTTCGGCCACGGCATGGAACAGCACAGCGGCCGACATCGGCGCGCTGGAGGTGTGGGTGTCGAGGCTTTCGACATTGACCGCGTGGTGCGCCAGCACCTGCGACACCTCGCGCACGATGCCGATGCGGTCGTGGCCGACCAGCGCCAGCTTCAGCCGCCGTCCCGCAGGCGCCGACTTCTTTGTCGTCGCAGTTTCGATGGTGACTTTGAGTCCCTTGAGCTGGCCGAGCGCGGCACTCAATGCAGCGGCATCCGCGCTGTCAACGCCGACCTCGACGATGCCGGCGAACTTGCCGGCCAGTTGCGCCATCGAGGAACGCAGCCAGTTGCCCTGATGGGCGCTGATCGCGGCCGAGAGCTCGCCGACCAGGCCGGGCCGGTCGTCGCCGATGACGGTGAGTACGAGTAAGTGGGTCATGGTGTTACCTCAGTAGCGATCCTGCCGGTCGCGATAGCCTTCGGTGTTTGCGCCGTTGGCGATACCGCCTAGCTGTTCAAACTCGGACATCGGCACGCAGCCGCAGAACAGGTTGCGGTCGCCGTGCACGTCGTCGATGCGATTCACGAACGGCCAGAACTTGTTTTCCGCCACCCAGGGCAGCGGGAACACGGCTTGCTGGCGCGAGTAGGGCCGCGTCCAGTCACCGATCATGTCGGCTTCGGTGTGCGGCGCGTGCTTGAGCGGGCTCTGTTCCAACGTCCATTCGCCAGTTTCGATGCGACGGATCTCGTCGCGGATGCTGCACATCGCGGCGCAGAAGCGGTCGAGCTCGGCCTTGTCTTCCGATTCGGTGGGCTCCACCATCAGCGTGCCGGCCACCGGGAAGCTCACCGTCGGGGCATGGAAGCCGTAGTCCATCAGGCGCTTG
>CAZGQB010000473.1:0-1889 GCA_964527055.1 uncultured Sulfuritalea sp. | reverse complement strand
AACCATGAAACGCATCTTCCTCTTCCTCGCCACCAACATGGCCATCGTGCTGGTGCTGTCCGTCACCATGCGACTGCTCGGGGTCGAGCCCTATCTCAACGCCAACGGCCTCAACCTCGGCTCGCTGCTGATCTTCGCCGCCGTCATGGGCTTCGGCGGTTCCTTCATCTCGCTCGCCATTTCCAAATGGTCGGCGAAGAAGGCGATGGGCGTGCAGGTGATCGAGGCGCCGTCGACCTCCACCGAATTCTGGCTGGTCGAAACGGTGCGCAAATACTCGGCCGAAGCCGGCATCAAGATGCCCGAGGTGGGCATTTTCGACACGCCCGAGGCCAACGCCTTCGCCACCGGCATGACCAAAAACAGCTCGCTGGTCGCCGTCTCCAGCGGCCTCTTGCGGCAGATGTCGAAAAGCGAGGCCGAGGCCGTCATCGGCCACGAAGTCGCCCACATCGCCAACGGCGACATGGTCACGCTGGCCCTGATCCAGGGCGTGGTGAACACCTTCGTCATGTTCCTCTCGCGCGTCATCGGCCACGTCGTGGATCGGGTCGTGTTCAAGACCGAAAACGGCCACGGGCCGGCCTTCTTCATCACCATGATCGTCGCCGAACTGGTGCTGGGCGTGCTGGCCTCGATCATCGTCATGTACTTCTCCCGCCAGCGCGAGTTCCGCGCCGACCGGGGCGGTGCCCGCCTGGCCGGGCGGACGAACATGATCGCCGCGCTGCAACGGCTGAATTCGCTGCACCCCGCGCCCCTGCCGGAAAAGCTGGCGGCCTTCGGCATCAGCGGCGGCGGCGCCGGCGGCATCAAGCGCCTGTTCATGACCCATCCGCCGCTGGAAGAACGGATCGAGGCCCTGCGCCGGCAGGAAGCGGCCTGACCGACAGCACGAGGAGATCGACATGAAAGCCCGCCAATAGCCGATTGCCCTGATGGCCGGCGGCCCGGTCGGGAAAGGCTGGATCCGCCGCGCCAAAGGGCACACCGAACCAGACCCGGATATAACCACCCGCAGTTTTCCAGCAAAGGAGATTCAAAATGAAACGCATAGCAATCGCACTTTTTGCCGTCGTCATGGGCGCCGGCCTGATGGTTCAGGATGCCGAGGCCGCCAAGCGCCTCGGCGGCGGCAAATCCTCCGGCATAAGCCGCGATTCGACGGTGATGAAGCGCGACGCCATCCCCGCCAAGCCCGCCACCGCACCCGCCGCCGCACCCGCCACCACCCCCGGTGCCGCAGCGGCGGCGCCTGCGGCTGCCGCCCAATCCGGCATGAGCCGCTGGATGGGCCCGCTCGCGGGCCTCGCCGCAGGTATCGGCCTCGCCGCCCTGTTCTCGCACCTGGGCCTGGGCGAAGGCATGGCCAACATCGCGATGATGTTGCTGCTCGGCGCGGCGGTCTTCTTCGCCGTGCGCTGGTTCCTCGGCAGGCGCCAGCCCGCCGCCGCGCAGCCGGCCATGCAATACGCCGGCGCCGGCGCGCGCAATGCGGCACCGGCAAGCTTCACGCCGGCGCGATTCGAATCCACAGGAGTCGGTGGCGGTGCTACGGCGACCGCCGCCACGGCATCCGCGGCGAACATCCCGGCCGGCTTCGACGTCGATGGCTTCCTGCGCCAGGCCAAGCTCAACTTCATCCGCCTGCAGGCCGCCAACGACCGCGGCGACATGGAAGACATCCGCCAGTTCTGCAGCCCCGAAATGGCCGCCGAAATCCAGAAGCAGTTCCAGGAGCGCAAGCAGCTCGCGCAGGAAACCGACGTCGTCCAGCTCGATGCCGAACTGCTCGACGTCAGCACCGAAGCCAATCGCGCGCTGGCCAGCGTGCGCTTTTCCGGCCTGATCCGCGAAGAAGCCGGTGCCGCGCCCGAAGCCTTCAGCGA
>CAZGQB010000472.1:0-1892 GCA_964527055.1 uncultured Sulfuritalea sp. | reverse complement strand
GACTCGCTGGTCAGCGGCGGGATGATGATGCGGTAGGCCATCGGCAGCAGCACGTGGCGGTAGGTCTGCGGCAGGGTGAAGCCCATCGCCAGGCCGGCCATGCGCTGTCCCCCGGCCAGCGACTGGATGCCGGCGCGGACCTGCTCGGAAATCCGCGCCGAGGTGAACAGGCCGAGGCCCATCACCACCAGGATGAAGCTCGGTACGCCGCGCAGGGGCGGGATCAACGCCGGTACCACGTGGTACCAGAGAAAAATCTGCACCAGCAGGGGAATGTTGCGGAACAGTTCGGTCCAGGCATTGCCCAGCAATACCAGCCCGCGGTGCGGCGTGGTGCGCAGGATGCCCATCAGCGAGCCGAGCAGCAATGCCACCAGCAGCGCCAGCACCGACACCGAGAGCGTCCAGCCCCAGGCCGACAGCAGCCAGTCGAGGTAGGTGATGTCGCCGCCGCTGCCGAAGCAGGACGGCGCCACATCGCCGCTCGTGGTTTCCTTGCAGAAGACCTGCCAGTCCCAGGTGCTCACGCCTCTTCCCCTCGCCTTTGTTCGGGCCGAAAAGCAGGAAGGCGCGGGGCCGCCATGTCAGCGCCGCGCCTTCGCCGCTCGTGCCTTATCCAGCCTTACTTCTTGGCGTAGTCTTCCATCGGCTTGTCGTTGGGGTTCGCCCAGGCTGCCTTGGTCGCCTCGGAAACCGCGAGGCCGATGCGCGTGTTGGTCGGCGGGATCGGCTGCATGAACCACTTGTCGTAGATCTTAGCCATTTCGCCGGACTTCATCATTGCGGCGAGGCTGTTGTCCACCGCCTTCTTGAAGGCGGGGTCATCCTTGCGCACCATGATGGCGATCGGCTCGACCGAGAGCACTTCGCCGACGATCTTGAAATCCGCCGGGTTCTTCGACTTGGCGATGTTGCCGGCGAGGATCTGGCCGTCCATGACGAAGGCGTCGGCGCGGCCGGACTCCAGCAGCAGGAAGCTGTCGGCGTGATCCTTGCCGAACACCTCGTTGAAGTTAACCCCGGTGCCGCGCTCGTGCTTGCGCAGGAGCTGCACGGAGGTGGTGCCGGTGGTGGTGGCGACGTTCTTGCCGTTGAGCTGGCCGATCGAGGTGATGCCGGAATTGGCCTTGACCGCGATGCGGACTTCCTCGACGAAGGTGGTGACGGCGAAGGAAACATCCTTCTGGCGACCGGCATTGTTGGTGGTCGAGCCGCACTCGATGTCGATGGTGCCGTTCTGCATCAGCGGGATGCGGTTTTGCGAGGTCACCGGCTGGTACTTGATGTCCAGCTTGGCCATGCCGAGCTGCTTCTGCACGTCGGCCAGGGCGCGCTGGCAGAGTTCGACGTGGAAGCCGGCGAACTTGCCGTCGCCGACGGTGAAGGAGAGGCCGCCGGAGGATTCGCGCACGCCCATGGTGGCGGTACCGCTGTCCTTGATCTTCTTCAGGGTGCCGGAATCCTGGGCGACGGCAGACAGGGAAAGGGTGGTGAGGGTGAGGGAAGCTACAAGGGCGGCGCGACGAATCATGGTGGTCTCCTGAAATTTAATTATTGATCGGACTTCGGTCGGGTCCTGCCTGCGAAGCCTGCGCTCACGCCGCAATGCGGACGGGGCGGCGACTAGATTACACCTAAACTTCATGTTCCTGCTGCTGCAAGGCCCACATTTGCGAGTATAGGCCACCGCGCTCGAGCAGGGTGCGGTGGGCGCCGCGTTCGACGATGCGCCCGGCGTCGAGTACCAGGATCTCGTCGGCGTTCATCACCGTGGACAGGCGATGGGCGATGATCAGCGTGGTGCGGCCCACTGCAACCTGCTCCAGCTCGGCCTGGATCGCCTTCTCGGTCTTGGAGTCGAGCGCCGAGGTGGCTTCGTCGAAGATCAGGAT
>CAZGQB010000471.1:0-1902 GCA_964527055.1 uncultured Sulfuritalea sp. | reverse complement strand
CCTGATCGCCAACGGCGACGACGACCCGGCCTTCATCCGCGCCATCACCGTGCCGCGCCGCGGCGTCGGCAGCGCCACGCTCGAAGCGCTCGGCAAATACGCCGGGCAGCGCCACGTCAGCCTGTTCGAGGCGGCCTTCGAGAGCGGCGCCGAACATCACGTCAAGGGCCACCAGCTCGAGGCAGTGCGCGAGTTCGGCAGCTTCATCAACCGCATGGAATATCGCGCGCCGAAGGAACCCGCGGCGCAGGTGCTGAACGACCTGCTCACCGCCATCGGCTACGAAGCCTGGCTGTTCGACAGTTGCGAGCCGCGCGAGGCCGAAACCAAGTGGGCCAACGTGCGCGACTTCGTCGGCTGGCTCGGCAAGAAAGGCGAGGAAGACGGCAAGAACCTGATCGAACTCACGCAGACCGTGGCGCTGATCACCATGCTCGACAAGGGCGGCGAGAGCGGCGACCAGGTGCAGCTCGCCACCCTGCACGCCGCCAAGGGGCTGGAGTTCAAGCACGTGTTCCTGGTCGGCATCGAGGAGGGCCTGCTGCCGCACCGCGAATCGGTCGAGCAGGGCAAGATCGAGGAAGAGCGCCGGCTCATGTACGTCGGCATCACGCGCGCGCAGCGCACGCTGACCATCAGCTACTGCGAAAAGCGCAAGTCGGGCAAGGAAGACCGCGTCTGCGAACCCTCGCGCTTCATCGAGGAACTCGGCAAGGGCATGGGCCCCGAGGAATTGCGCACCAGCGGCGGCAAGGCCGAGAGCGCCCCGCCCGACGCCGCCGCCCGCGCCGCGCGCTTCGCCCAGCTCAAGGCCATGCTCAACAAGCCGGGCGGCGGCACCCCCGGCTGAAAACCGCCGGGCCAGGAGCCGCATGGACAGGCGGCCTCGAGGCATGGCAGGCTGCAAGCCAATAGCCATGCGCCGTTCCGGCATGGCATGCCGCAGTGCGACTATCCATACGGCTTGCAGGGCTGGTTCGAGGCCGCGCATCGTGCATCGTTGCGGGTTCCAGCGGGCGTCGATCCGGCGTTGTCAGCACCAATCCGCCTGGCCGGCAGGCCGTTGGCCCCGGGCGTGTCGAAGGGCGTCGGCCGGTTCCACCGGAAACGCGCGTCGAATCGCGCCGCGCAGGCGCGCATGCCGCAACGGCAAGCGGCCTCGCCCACCCGCGAGCGCAACACAAGGCCGCGATCGGCCACCCACGAAAAAGGGCGCCGCAGCGCCCCTCGAACCGTTGCGCCGAAGCGCCGCCTACTTCGCGGCCGCGACCGGCGGCTCCTTGAAGCTCGCGCCCGACTTGTTCGCCATGAAGGCGATCGCGCGGGCGATCTCCTCGTCCGTCAGGTCGGCGCCGCCGCCGCGCGCGGGCATCGCGTTCTTGCCGGCAATCGCGCTCTTGGTCAGGCCGTCCAGCCCCAGGCCGAGCCGGCCGGCCCAGGCGGCGTTGTCGCCCACCTTCGGCGCACCGGCCGCGCCGGTGTTGTGGCAGGCGCCACAAATCGCCGTCACCACCTGTTCGCCCGTCTTCGCGCCCTTGGGCACCGCCGGCGCAGCCGAGAGCTTGATGTTCGCCACCGGCAGGATCAGCGACGACGTGGTCTCTGCATCCGGCACCTTGACGCCGCTGCCGGCCAGCAGCGTGAACGCGACGATGCCGACGACGAGCACCGCGGCGATCGAGGTGAGGAGCGTCGAACTGGATTGACCGGAAGCCCTGGCGCAAGCGCCCGGGCCCGAAAGCTGGCTGGACATGATGGAACCCTTGGAAGAACGCGTTGGAAAGCGGGGATTATACCGCCGCGCCGGTTGGACGCCCGCCCCGAAACCCGCTATGCTTCGCCCCTCCCCACGCGCCCGTAGCTCAGCTGGATAGAGTACTGCCCTCCGAAGGCAGGGGTCGG
>CAZGQB010000470.1:0-1902 GCA_964527055.1 uncultured Sulfuritalea sp. | reverse complement strand
ACAAGGAGCAATACCTCGTCAGGACGCAACCCTTCTATCAGGCGCAGGGCAGGGAGGTCATCCTCTATGAAGCCGCCTATTCCGCGCGCCTGCCGGTGATGCTCAAGGGTCCAACAGGCTGCGGCAAATCGCGCTTCGTCGAATACATGGCCTGGAAGCTGGGCAAGCCTTTGATCACCGTGGCCTGCAACGAGGACATGACCGCCTCCGACCTGGTCGGCCGCTACCTGCTCGATGCCAACGGCACGCGCTGGCTGGATGGCCCGCTGACCACCGCGGCACGCATGGGGGCGATCTGCTATCTCGACGAGATCGTCGAAGCGCGCCAGGACACCACGGTGGTGATCCATCCGCTGACGGACCATCGGCGCACCCTGCCGCTGGACAAGAAGGGCGAACTGATCGCGGCGCATGACGATTTTCAACTCGTCATCTCCTACAACCCCGGCTACCAGTCGCTGATGAAGGACCTCAAGCAGTCGACCAAACAGCGCTTCACCGCCTTCGATTTCGACTACCCGGAGGCGACACTGGAAACGCAGATCGTGGCGCAGGAATCCGGCCTCGATGCCGGCACCGCCGCGACGCTGGTGAAGATCGCGCAGACCGCGCGCAACCTCAAGGGCCACGGCCTCGACGAAGGCATCTCGACGCGCCTCATCGTCTATGCCGCGACCCTGATAAAACGCGGCGTTCAGCCTGCGGATGCCTGTCGCATGGCCATGGTGCGGCCGATCACGGACGACGCCGACATCCGCGCCACGCTCGATCATGCCGTCGATGCCAGCTTCGCCTGAGAAGTCGGCGCTGGCGCCACGGCGATGAACGGCATCAAGCGGCGCTAACCGAAACCAGGCGGCGATCAGGCGATGGTCACGGGCGTCAGACAAGTGCCGGATGCGCGCAGCCGCAGCTACGCGCATCCCCAGGTGCAGGCTGCCTGGCAGACGCTGGACTGCGGCTTTGCCGCGGTCGCCGATGTCTTCGAAGAATGCATCGACGCGGCACTCGCCGACTTCGGCAAGGAGCAGTTCGACGGCTATCTCGAAGCCGCGCGCGTCATCGGCAAGCTCGGCCGCGGGCCCGAGCCGCTGCTGGCCTTCCTCGAGGAGTGGCCGACGGTGGTCGCGGCCGCCGGCGGCGATCGGGAACCCCTGCTGCCGCAGGTAATGGCCGCCATCCGGGTGATGCAGAAGTCGCCCAACAGCAAGGCCATTACGCCCTTCCTGCAAACCCTCGCCGCCGTCGCCCGGCGCCTGCAGTCGGCCGAGCAGATCGAGGTCTATGTCGACATCGCGCTGAACCTGATGGCGCGCACCACGGGTTCGATCCACGGCCATCACACCACCTTTCCCAGCCCCGGCCTGCCGCATTTTTTCGAGCAGGCGCCGCGCCTGCTGGGCTTGCTGTCCACCGCCGGCCTGCGCAACTGGACCAACTACGGCATCCGCAATTACTCGGCGCATCCGGAACGGCAGGAGGAATACTTCCGCCTCGAATCCGCCGACAGTCGCGCCGTGGTCCAGCGCGAACGCCACGGCACGCTGTTTGCCGACGTCGAACGCAAGCTCGACCTGTACCTGCGGGCCGTGTGGCAGGAGAGCGAGCAACTGGTGCCCTACTCGACGGCCTTCGACGAACTGCGCAAGCCGATTCCCTATTACGACAAGCTCGGCATGCGCGTGCCGGATGTGTTCGACGACTGGCCTCCCCCCCCCCCCGGCGGGGGAGGGGCTGGGGGAGAGGGGGTAAGGGTTTCCGGCCTCGACCGCTACCGCGCGCTGCTGGCGCACATGGCCGGGCACCGCCGCTGGAGCAGTTCGATCATCGCCGACAACTACAGCCCCTTCCAGCGCATGGCGGTGGAGTTCTTCGAGGACTGCCGGATCGAGACGCTGCTGG
>CAZGQB010000469.1:0-1905 GCA_964527055.1 uncultured Sulfuritalea sp. | reverse complement strand
GACAAAAGAATCCTCTTTTTGCAAGGCGCCACCTACCCGCTGCTGCGCGACGACCCGCTGCACCGGGTCGATGCCGGCGACAGCCACAACGGCGGCCTGACCGCGCCGATGCCCGGCAAGGTCGTCGCCCTCCTCGCCCAGCCCGGTCAGCAGGTCGCCAAGGGCACGCCGCTGCTCATCCTGGAAGCGATGAAAATGGAACACACCATCACCGCCCCCGCCGCCGGCACCCTCAAGGCCTTCTGCTACGCGGCCGGCGAACAGGTGGCGGACGGCGCGGCGCTGGTCGAATTCGAGCAATCTTGACAACTTGACACGATTGCTCGTCCCACCTAGGATCAATTCATCCAGACTTCGCGAGGCACACCATGCAAACCATTCAGGTGGGTGAATTCAAGGCGCGTTTTTCCGAGATGATCGACTCGGTGCGGGCAGGGGAAACCATAGTCGTCGCCTACGGCCGCAACCAGGAAAAGGTGGCTGCCTTGATCCCCTACGACCAGCTTCCGGCCGCCCAGCCTCGCCAGCTGGGCATGCTCAGCAACAAAGCCCGGGTCAGCTTTGCCGATGACTTTGCCATGACGGATGAGGAATTGCTCGGCGCATGAAACTCCTCCTCGATACCCATGCCCTGCTCTGGTCGCTCATCGACCCCGACAAGCTGTCGATGGAAGCGCGAACGGCTATCGCCGACCCCGGTTCGCAGGTTGTCGTCAGCGCCGTCTCGTTCTGGGAAATTTCGATCAAGACAGCCTTGGGCAAGCTTCGCCTGGAAGGCGTCACAGCGGAACAACTGGTCGATGCCGCGCAACAGCAAGGCTTCGATCTCTTGCCGCTCGACCCGCGACTGGCCGCCAGTTTTTCCCGCCTGCCCGCCGATCCGCAGCATCGCGACCCGTTCGACCGCATGCTGGTATGGCAAGCCATCTCGCTCGGCTATACCTTGGTCAGCCGGGATCGGAAGATTGCCGCCAGCCCGCTTCCCGGGCTGCGTGTACTCTGGTGAGGCCGGAGAAATTGCAGTTGGCAGCGCCCCATTCGACCTCAACCAAGCAACACAACCGGCTGCGCCAAATCATTTCGGGGGCACTGGGCATCATTGCACTTGCCGGATGCGGCGACATCTACCGTTACGTCGCCAGCGGCGAGGTTGGCTGGGCGCTGAAGAAGGAAATCCGCGACCGTGGCCGGCAGGAAATCGCCCTCGCCGGCCTGACCCGCTTCGCCTGGGATGAAATGATCGTCTTCGGCGCCTACACCCCGATATGGGAGATCTGCGGCAGGCTACGGCTCGACGAACAGGCCTGCGAAATGGCCAGCTTGCCGGAACCCTTGAACGACGGACTCAACCTGCTGGTATTCCGCCAGCACGGGAAGATCGTGCATCGTGAGATTCACCTCGGCTACCACGGCGAATTCCGGGTCGATGACCGAATCAGTTTCACGCCGGACAACGCTCACTTTGTCGTCCAACCCAAAGGCACGCTGCACAACGGCGAACGCCAACTCGTCCTGCTCTGGCAACCGCCAGCCTCTACCAACCGCTCAGCCGAAGCCAAACCATGACCCTACCCACCCACGTCAAAATCGTCGAAGTCGGCCCGCGCGACGGGTTGCAGAATGAGCCGCAGGTCGTCCCGACCACCGTCAAGATCGAACTGATCGAGCGCCTGGCCGAGGTCGGCTTGCGGGCCATCGAGGCGACCGCCTTCGTGTCGCCGAAATGGGTGCCGCAGATGGCCGACAACGCGGCGGTGATGCAGGGCATCCGCCGCCATCCCGCTGCGGTCTACCCGGTTTTGACGCCAAATCTGCAAGGCTTCGACGCCGCCATCCAGGCCGGCGCAACCGAGGTGGCCATCTTTGGCGCCGCCTCCGAAAGCTTTTCGCGCAAGAACATCAACT
>CAZGQB010000468.1:0-1906 GCA_964527055.1 uncultured Sulfuritalea sp. | reverse complement strand
TAGTTTGATCACACGTTTTTGTAAGTCCTTGGGGCGAATTGCTTTACAATAGAAGCAATGGCAGAGACTTCACTCACGGTTACACCAGGATCGGGCGGCGGCCAAAATCCCACCACCCAAAATAATCTGCAGGGTTCAGGGCAAGCTAGCCTCGACAACGGCTTGACTGGCAAGGTTCAGCCTGGCATCACATCTGACCTGCTCAAAACCGAGCAGGGCATCTCCTTGACGCCGACTGCGCTGTCAACTGTCGATCTCAGTGGGACGCCCAGCTCAACTGCTCCTGAGACAGTGCCCAGCCAGGATCAGTTTAACCCTGTTTTAATTGCTTTTTGCGTGGTGCTATTTGCAGCAGCTACTATCATGTTTATCGTGACCAACCAATCAGGTAAAAAACACAACCAATATAAGTAGTTTGCGCTTGCCGGCAAGCCAGTGGGGCAGTATGATTAGCCCTGAGATCACACGAAACTTCTCAATACTCAATTTGACAAAATAACAAATTTGTGTATAATAATAAGTGTTCGTGATCACAAACAAAAACTACAATTAAACAAAAAGGAGCGCTATGAAAGCCAACAGTGGTTTGGCCTTTGAAGTTACAGCCAGCGCGAATGCTGATCTTTTCACCAAGATAGATCGCATTCTCAAAAAGCTTTAATTCTCAAAGCGTCTGAAGCGAGCCCAGCCCTAACCGGCTGGGTTTGTTTTTTTGTTTTGAAATCTGACGACGTATTTTCTAACCAATACCAGCGCTAATGTGATCGCGTAAAACCACCAGACGTATCTATACCAGCCGTGCTGCAGGCTCGACCCAAGCTTAAATCCATGATAAACGATGGCCAGCATCGCGAAATCACTGGCATCGACCACATATGGCCACCAGCGTTTCTTATCAAAAACGCGGTGCAGCTCAAATGCCAGAAACACCAGCAGACTGACAGTCCCCAGGAGTGTAATCCAGCCCAAGCCCGGTCCAACATAGCGCTCATAACTCAGCGGCGGCAAGCCGGCACCATCGACAAACAATTGATAAATCAATAATCCCGGATGCAGACAGATCAGTATTAGCACTGCCCAACCGGTAAAGTGAAAATAAGATTTCATGGCCTCTTCGCTTACCCCGGCCAAATCCCTGACCGTGCCGATAATATAATGAGTCCACATGATACTAAAGCCGAGCAGGCCCAAGACAGGGAAAAGTGCGTAGGCGTTGAGCGGGAAAACATGCCAATCAAAATCCATGCCCCACGCCACGACTGCCAGCAAGCAGACCAATGCGCAAAGCGCCCAAGATCCAATTATTAGTTTCTGTGTACTCCGTGTCGCCATGGACACATTATAGCTCTTCTTTGTTAAGGAGTCGCAGGTCGTGCGGATGGAGGCGGCGCCATCTTTTGCTCAGGTCGATTTATCCAGGCTGGCTGATACGCCGTGCCTGTAATTTCACTGGCAGCGAGATCATATAACTGGCTTCGCCATTCGACTAGGGGCAATTGTTCATCAACAGGGACGCTGGGATCAATATTTCTCAGTGGTACCACGTCTTCTGCTTCTGCAGGACGCCGTACGCTTCCTCGAGGATTATGCCTCGTGTCTGTGGGTTCAAAAATATTAATTAATTTGTCGCCATGGTCAGTATCACCATCCTTGAAAAAGACTAATTCACCAGTTTCAGCTGCAACCGCGACTCCGCTTTTCTCAAAAACAGGTCGGCCTTTTGATTTAGTTTTGTCACCATTAAACATCCGTAAAACTCGCACCGGCCAGACTGAAGACGTACCGGTTTGCCGCTCAACTGAATGGCAGTTCTTTTTGCCGGGGGTAGGTACGATTCCAGCGCCTTTTACCGCGTCGGATACTGCGACGGCGTGTAGACCTCCCAGTCACCGTCGATGCGAACCCA
>CAZGQB010000467.1:0-1908 GCA_964527055.1 uncultured Sulfuritalea sp. | reverse complement strand
AGCCGCAGCACGAGTTCCTCGCCGAAGACGTCTGGGACAACCACGCCTACGGCCGCAACATGGTCTATGACCACGGCCACCACGGCAACGCGATCCTGTCGCGCTTTCCGATCCTGACCGCACACAACCAGGACGTGACCCAGCTGCGCTTCGAGAAGCGCGGCCTGCTGCATTGCGCCGTCGAACTGCCGGTGCTGGCGCGGCCGCTGCATTGCGTCTGCGTGCACCTGTCCCTGTTCGCGCGCTCGCGGCGGCGCCAGATGGACGCGCTGGCGCGGCGCATCGAGGAAGTCGTGCCGGCGCATGCGCCGCTCCTGATCGCGGGCGACTTCAACGACTGGCGCAACCATGCCGACGACCAGCTGGCGGAGCGCCTGGGACTGGTCGAGATCTTCGCCGGCGACGGCCGGCGGCCCTCGCGCAGCTATCCCGCCGCCCTGCCGGTATTCCGCCTCGACCGCATCTACCAGCGCGGCCTGGAGGTCGGCGCGGCGCGCATGCATGCCGGCCCGCCGTGGTCTTCGATTTCCGATCACGCGGCGCTGAGCGCCGAGCTGCGGCTCGCTCCCGCCGTGCCGTGAGCGCCGACTTTCCCCAGCCCCTGCCGCGCGGCTATGTCGGCGGCAACCGCCTGCGCCTGTTGCGTTCGGGCGTCGAATATTTTCCGGCGCTGATCGCGGCGATCGACCGGGCGCTCCATGAAATCCACCTCGAAACCTATATCTACGCCGACGACGCCACGGGTCGTCGCGTCGCCGCCGCGCTGGCGGCCGCGGCGCGGCGCGGCGTCGTCGTGCGGGTGCTGGTGGATGGCTTCGGCGCGCGCGAATTCGAGTCCGGGCTCGGCCGGGAGCTGGCCGCGGCCGGCGTCGAAGTGCTGGCCTATCGTCCCGAGGCGGGGCGCTTCGCCTTGCGCCGCCATCGCTTGCGGCGCCTGCATCGCAAGCTGGCGGTTATCGACGGTCGGCTGGGCTTTGCCGGCGGTATCAACGTGATCGACGATTTCGACCATGGCGCCGGCGATTCGCCGCGGCTGGACTTCGCGGTCCGCGTCGAGGGCCCGCTGGTGGCGCGCCTGCACCTGACGATGCGCCACGTCTGGCGCCTGGTGCGCTGGGCGCGGATCGGCCGGCGCCCGCCGGCGCCGGCGCCATTGCCGCGCCTGCAGTCGCCGGCGGGACTGGACGGCGTGCAGGCGGCGCTCCTGGTGCGCGACAACCTCGCCCATCGCCACGACATCGAGTACGCCTATCTCGATGCCATCCGCGGCGCGCAGCGGGAAATCCTGATCGCCAATGCCTACTTCCTGCCGGGGCGGCGGTTCTGCAAGTTCCTGCTGCTGGCGGCCGGGCGCGGCGTGCGGGTGACCCTGCTGCTGCAGGGGCGCTCCGACCACCTGCTGCTCCACTATGCGACGCAGTCCCTGTATGACCGCATGCTCGCCGCCGGGGTGCGCATCTTCGAGTACGACAGGGCCGAGTTGCACGCCAAGGTGGCGGTGGTCGACGACGACTGGGCGACCGTGGGTTCCTCCAACATCGACCCGTTCAGCCTGCTGCTGGCGCGCGAGGCCAACATCATGGTGCGCGATCCGGGTTTTGCCGGCGAACTGCGAGCGAGCCTCGCCGCAATCCTCGCCGGTGCCGCGCGCGAGATCCGGCCGGAGGACCAGCAAGGCTTGCCGTGGTTCGACCGGTTTGTGCGTACCGCGGCTTACTTGCTGGTGCGTTTCCTGCTCGGCGTCACGCGCTACGCCGGCAAGCAGTATGCGGACTAGCTTGGTGCCATGGGTTTCACCGTGGGGCAGACTGTAGGGCGGACTTCAGTCCGCCATCCACCCTGGCCGGTTGAAACCGGCCCTTGTATTATTTTCCCATGAAGAATTCGACGGATTTGATGGTGGCGGGC
>CAZGQB010000466.1:0-1909 GCA_964527055.1 uncultured Sulfuritalea sp. | reverse complement strand
TTCCTCAGCCGCCATCGCCGCCAGCACCGGCACCTTCTCCGCCACGGTCGGCGTCATGTCCAGGCCAAGCTCGAGGGAAATGAACTCGACCCCGAGCACCACGATCTCCTTCGGCATGGCGTCGAGCAGTTCCAGGCTGGCGAGCACGTCGGGCAGAGCGATCTGGTGCGGCGAAAGCTTCTTGCGGAAGAAAACCGGAATCTCCTCGCCGGCAATCCTGACCACGGTGCCGGGGGCGGCGCCGGTCTTGACCACATCGAGGATGATCAGGAAATCCAGGTTCGACAACTCTTCGATCATTTCCATGCCCGAGGTGCCGCCGTCGATCGCAAGCACGTTCTCCGGCAGTTTCCAGCCGCGCTCGAGCGCTTCGACCGCGCGCACGCCGGCGCCTTCGTCGGTGAGGATGATGTTGCCGACGCCGAGAACGACTGCGCGCATGGAATTCGCTCCAAATGAAAACAGGGCCGGCGACAGCGCCGGCCCCAGTATGCTACCCGCGATCAGACCGCCTTTACCGTGATGGCGGTATCGCTTTCCTTGTCGGTCAGGTGGATCGCACAGGCGATGCACGGATCGAAGGAGTGTATGGTGCGCAGCACTTCCAGCGGCTTTTCCGCATCGGCGATCGGCGTGTCGAGCAGGGACGCCTCGTAGGGCCCCGGTTCGTCTTTTTCGTTGCGCGGGCAGGCGTTCCAGGTCGATGGCACCACGCACTGGTAGTTCTTGATCTTGCCGTTGTCGATGACGACCCAGTGCGACAGCGCGCCGCGCGGCGCCTCGTGGAAGCCGACGCCCATCACCTCGCCCTTGGGGAAGACCGGTGCGTTGAAGGTCTTGACGTCGCCCTTGCCGATGTTGTCCACCAGCGCTTTCCACTGCTCGCCGAGCATGTCGACCTGCACCGCGGCGGACACCGCACGCGCCGCATGGCGGCCGATGGTGGAATGCATGGCGTCCAGCCCGACCTTGGTCTTGGCCAGCGCCGAGACGGTATCGAGCGCCGCCGTGGCGTACTTCTTGGTCGGCTCGTGGCCGGCCGCGAGCATGGCCAGAACGCGCGCCAGCGGGCCGACCTGGGTCACCTTGCCGTAGAAAGTCGGCGACTTGAGCCAGGAATACTTGGCGTCATCCTTGAAGTCGGTGTAGTTCGGTTTGGTCTCGCCCTTGTAGGGATGCAGCGCGCCGCCCTTGGAATAGTCGTACCAGGAATGCTTGACCGACTCCTCGACGCCCTTGGTGAAATACTCGTCGCCGAACTTGGTGATCGGCTTGAACTTGCCCAGGTCGCCACCCTCGATATAGCCGCCGGGAAGGGCAAACTGGGTGCCCCTGGTGTCCATCGGGATGTCCGGCACCGCCAGGTAGTTAGTGACGCCCTTGCCGATCCTGGTCCAGTCGGCATAGAAAGCGCCGACCGCGGCGACATCGATCAGGTAGACGTTCTTGACGAAATCGGAAAGCTCGTCGATGAAACCCTTGATCGCCATCAGGCGCTCGACGGTCAGCACCGCCTGCGAATCTGTCGCGATCGGGTTGGCGACACCGCCCACCGCCACGTTCTGGATGTGCAGCGTCTTGGCGCCGAGAATCGAGACGATCTTGTTGGCCTTGCGCTGCACTTCCAGCGCCTGCAGGTAGTGCGCCACGGCCATCAGGTTCACCTCCGGCGGCAGCTTCATCGCCGGGTGGCCCCAGTAGCCGTTGGTGAAGATGCCGAGCTGCCCGCCGGCGACGAACTTCGCCAGGCGGTCCTTCACCTGGGTGAACTGCTGGGTGCTGTTGCCCGGCCAGTCGGAGATGCTCGCCGCCAGGGCGGCGGTCTTCACCGGGTCGGCCTTCAGCGCGGAGGTGACGTCCACCCAGTCGAGGGCGGAGAGGTGGTAGAAGTGCACGATGTGGTCGTGCA
>CAZGQB010000465.1:0-1910 GCA_964527055.1 uncultured Sulfuritalea sp. | reverse complement strand
TGACCAGCTCCGTTTGGCGCGGCAACTCGACGAGGCGGTCAAGGCGGCCAACTGGGAGGCGTATCAAAAGCATCTGGTGGAATTCATCGGCGCGCTGGCCGAATCGCAGAAGCTGAGCTGGTCGACGGTCATCGCCGACCTGCTTCGGCAATGGGATGCCAAGCACCCGGGGCTGACGGCGGCGCGCAAACGCGAGTCGCTGGAGCATGTGCTGGCTAGTAGCGGGGCCAATCCGGACACCCTGTTTACGCGGTTGCAGGGTCTACTGCGCTCATGGGGCCAGGGGCGGGACGCCGAAAAGGCCGGCACGCCCGAAAGCGCCGATTCCGAAATTGGGCGAAATTTGCCGTCGACCGCAGCGGAGGTCGATCTACTCCCCGAATTGCGCGAGCTCTTCGCCTTCACGCTGGACACCGCAGTCGCCTCGCAACTCCCCGAACATCCGACGCTCTCCGGCGACGCCCGGCAACTGGCCAAGGACATCCGCGCCCTTTCCGGCCCGGCCCAACTGGCTGAATTCCTCACCCGCCTCAAGCGCTTCGCCTTCAAGCTCGAACTGCTGGCCGAGGATCAGGCCCAGTTGCGGCACAGCCTCCTCGCCCTGCTCCGCCTGCTGGTCGGCAACGTCAGCGACCTCGTTCTCGACGACCACTGGCTGCACGGACAGATCGAAGTGGTGCGGGAGATCATCGACAAACCCCTCTCCCAGCGCGCCCTGGACGAAGCCGAAGGCCGCCTGAAAGAAGTACTGTTCAAGCAGGCCCAACTGAAAGCCAGCCTGGTCGAAGCCCGGGAAGCGATCAAGCAGATGCTGGCCGGCTTCGTCGACCACCTCGCCGACTTCGCCAACGCCACCTCCGACTACCACGACAAGATCGAAAGCTGCGCCGGCAAGATCAGCACGGCCAAGGACATCTCCGAACTCGGCAACGTCCTCGGCGAAGTCATGCGCGAAACGCGCACCATCCAGATCAACGCCCAGAACGCCCGCGACGAATTACGCGCCACGCAGCAAAAGGTCGAGGCCTCGGAAAGCCGCATCCGCGAACTCGAGCGAGAACTCGAAGCGACCAGCGACCTGGTCCGTCACGACCAACTCACCGGCGTCCTCAACCGGCGCGGCCTTGAAGAAACCTTCGCCAAGGAAGTCGCCCGTGCCAACCGCCACGAAACTGCCTTGTGCGTCGCCCTGCTCGATATCGACAATTTCAAGAAACTCAATGATGCGATGGGTCACGACACCGGCGACCAGGCACTGATCCACCTCGCCACCGTCTGCCGTGAAACCCTGCGCCCGCAGGACACCGTTGCCCGCTATGGCGGCGAGGAATTCATCATCCTCCTCCCCGACACCCCGCTCGACGAAGGGCGCACCGCCCTCACCCGCCTGCAGCGCGAACTCACCAAGAAATTCTTCCTGCACGCCAACGACAAGGTGCTGATCACCTTCAGCGCCGGCATCACCCAAATGCAGCCGGACGACACCCAGGCCAGCGTCATCAAGCGCGCCGATGCCGCCATGTACCAGGCCAAGCAGACCGGCAAGAACCGCGTCGTCAGCGCCGACTGAAGCCACGGCGCCATTCACGCCGACCCGCGGCAAGCGCTGCGGTCGACGGCAAAAAACAACAAAAATCACAATGCCGACAACTCAGCAAAAAAACGCGAAACTCACCTAAAGTTTTTTTTGCGCCATCCGTAAATGAATCTAACGGTGCAGCAAACCCAACCCGCGGCACCCCGGTTTCAAGGCGCTGGCGACTGCCGGCAAACGAATGACCTGATTCAAGGAGATTCAAAATGGCACAAGTAATCAACACCAACGTTTCGTCACTGAACGCGCAACGTAACCTGAATGTATCGGACAATTCGCTCAGCACCTCCCTTCAGCGCCTTTCTACCGGCCTGCG
>CAZGQB010000464.1:0-1910 GCA_964527055.1 uncultured Sulfuritalea sp. | reverse complement strand
ATCGACCGTGATGCAATTGAAGCTCTGGTCCGCCGCGTCCTTCGCCAGGGAAGCGAGCAGCGCGGCCGGAATCCCGGCATCGGTGGCGACAAAGCCGAGCATGGTCGCCATGTTGGGCCGGATCATGCCCGCGCCCTTGCTGATGCCGGTGACGGTGATGGTCTTGCCGCCGAGTTCGATGCGCCGCGAGGCGGCCTTGGCCACGGTGTCGGTGGTCATGATGGCGTGCGCCGCCGCATGCCAGTGGTCCGCCGCAAGATCCGCCTGCGCAGCCGGCAGGCCGGCAACCAGCCTATCGACCGGCAGGTGTTCGAGGATCACGCCGGTGGAAAACGGCAGTACTTCGCGCGCCGAACAGCCGAGCAATTTGGCCGCCGCATCGCAAGTCTCGCGCGCCGCGCGCATGCCCTGCTCGCCGGTCGCGGCATTGGCGATGCCGGTATTGATCACCAGCGCGCGCAGGCTGCCGTCGCCCGCCAGATGCTCGCGGCAGACCGTCACCGGCGCCGCGCAGCAGCGGTTCTGCGTGAACACGCCCGCGGCGCGGCTGCCCGGCGCCAATTCAACCAGCGTCAGGTCGCGCCGGTCCTTCTTGCGGATGCCGGCCTCGGCGGTGCCAAGGCGCACGCCGGCGACGGGGAAGAGGGCTGCGGGGGCGGGGGTGGCGTAGTTGACGGGCATGGGCTGGCCTGCGAGAAAGGGGAGCGAAGGAAAGTGCGCAGTTTATCCGGCCACGCCCCGCTCCGCATCAAAAGTCGGCGCTGGGCGAAGCGTGGGTTTCGCAGAGCACTGCTCTGCGCCCGCGAAGCCGGTCGGCTATGCAGAGCCGACAGTGGAGGGACGGCGACAGCAAACCAAGGCGGGCAACGCGACTGGCCCGCCGGATCCCCAACCAGTCAATCGGCCCCGAACACCCGCCGCCACAACTCGCGCACCGCCGTTACGCGGTCGCCGACTTCCTCCGGCGCGACGCGCGCCTTGGTGCCGTTGAGGCGCAGGCCGTGCTGCATGCGGCGGTAGTCGCGGTAGGCGTTGCGCACCGTCTCTGCAAGCTCGGACGGAATCAGCCCGGCATCGGCGGCCATTTTCAGCAGCGCGATGTTGCCCTTGTTGCCGGTGAGTTCGGGATGGGCATGCGCATGGCCGAGCACCAGGTACTGCACTATGAATTCGACATCGACCAGGCCGCCGGGGTCGTGCTTGAGGTCGAACACGGTTTCGCGCAGGTCGCCGCGCGTGGCGTGGCTGTCCATCATCTTCTGCCGCATTTCGACGATGTCGGCGCGCAGCTTGTCCAGGTCGCGCCGCTGGCTCAGGACCTCGCAGCGGATCTTCTCGAAGGCGTCCCCCACCGCCGTATCGCCGGCGGAAAAGCGGGCGCGCGTCAGCGCCTGGTGTTCCCAGACCCAGGCGGATTCGAGCTGGTACTTGCGGAAGGATTCCATCGAGCTGACGACGAGGCCCGAATCGCCGTTGGGCCGCAGCCGCAGGTCGGTCTCGAACAGCTGCCCGGCGGCGGTCTGCGCCGAAAGCCAGGTGTTGAGGCGCGTGCCGAGGCGCGCATAGTTTTCGCCGGCTTCCGGCGCCGGGTCGTCGAAGAGGAAGACCAGGTCGAGGTCGGAGGCGAAGCCGAGTTCCTTGCCGCCAAGTTTGCCGTAGCTGATGACGGCGAATTTCGGCGTCTCGACGTGGCGCTTCGGCATCTTCAGCCAGGCGCGGCCGATGGCGGCGTCGAGCAGGATGTCGGCGAGTTCGGAAAGGTGATCAGCCAGCCTCTCGACCGTGTAGAGGCCGGCCACGTCCTGCGCCAGCAGGCGGAAGACCTGGGCGTGGTGGGTCTCGCGCAGCAGGTCCATCTGCCGCTCGGTGTCCGGCTCCAGCTCATCCAGCCGGGCCGCGAGCTGCTCGCG
>CAZGQB010000463.1:0-1915 GCA_964527055.1 uncultured Sulfuritalea sp. | reverse complement strand
CATTGTCGCCGTGGGCCATCATGCGAAAGCCCTCGGCGGCGTCGACCAGCAGGATGTTGTAGGGCACGTGCGCCCTGGTCTCGGGCGTGGCGGCGCGACAGACCAGCGAGGTCGCATAGACCGTCCCCTCGCCGCTGGCGCGCTTGTCCTGCGGGTCTGCGGCGCCGCAGGCGGCGCAGAAGCTGCGGCGGAAATATTGCCGGGCGCCGCACGATGCGCAGTACTGGTAGATGATGGCCTCAGAGCCCCTGGTCCAGTCGGTGAGTTTTTCGTTCATCGCACGCGCTCCAGGAACATGCTGACATGCGACGACAGCACGCCACCATCGCCGTGCAGCAGCGCGATCGAGGCGTCACGCACCTGCCGATTGCCGGCGCGGCCGGTCATCTGCAGATGGGTTTCCACCAGATGCGCCATCGCGCCGCCGACACCGCAATGGCCGTAGCTCAGCAGGCCACCATGGGTGTTGAGTGGCACCTCGCCGAAGCGACCGAAATAGCCGGAGCGCACCCGGGCCGCGGACTCTCCCCGCTTCGCCAGGCCGAGGTCCTCAAGCAGCATCGCGAGCGTGATGGTGAAGCTGTCGTAGACGGCCGCGTAGCGCACATCCGGGATCGAAAGGCCCGAGGCGATCTTGGCCTTCGCGATGGAAATCTCCGCCCCGAGCTCGCTCAGCGCGGGCGCAGCGGTGACATGCTGGTGCGTATGCGCCTGCGCGCAGCCGCGCACGCGAATGCCTGCGGCTCCGGTCGGCTCGCGGCTGATGATGAAGGCGGCGCCGCCATCGGACACCGGACAGCAGTCGAGCAGTTTCAGCGGCATCGCCACCGGCTTGGAGGCCATCACGTCGGCAACGGTGATCGGTTCGTGGAACTGGGCGCCGGGATGGGTGCAGGCGTGTGCGCGCATCAGCACGGCGAATTCGGCAAGATCCTCCTCGGTCAGCCCGTGTTCGTGCATGTAGCGCGAGGCGACGAGGCCGTAATAGGCGGGGATGGTCGGCCCGAGCGAGACCTCGTAGTCGGGATGGCCGACCTGGGCGAGCGCCTGGATCGAGGCGTCGCGGCTCTGGCCGGTGAGCCGGTTCTCGCCGGAGACGACCAGCACGTGCTTGGCCACGCCGCTGTCGACCAGGTGATGCGCCAGCATGGTCATGGCGAGCCCGGTGGCGCCGCCGACCTGCACGGCATGGGCGTAGCTCGGGCGGAGGCCGAAATGTTCGGCGAACACGGTGGCGAGCATGATGTGGGGCGAGACGGTGTTGTAGCCGCAGAGCAGGCCGTCAATGTCCGTTCGCTTCAACCCGGCATCCGCGATGGCGGATGCCGCCGCCTTGCTCATGAGGTCGAGCGAGTTCGAGCCTTCGTGCTTGCCGTAGGATGTGAGGCCGACGCCGGTGATGTAGCTCATGGACGCTTCTCAATACGACTTCGGCAGGCCCAGCACCTTCTCGCCGATGAAGCTGAGAATGAGCTGCGGCGAGATCGGGGCGATGCGGGGGATCAGGGATTCCCGCAGGTAACGCTCGACATGATACTCCTTGGCATAGCCGAAGCCGCCATGGGTCATCACGGCCTGCTCGCAGGCGCGGAAGCCCGCTTCGGCGGCCAGATATTTTGCGGAGTTGGCGGCGGGACCGCAGGGCATGTTCTGGTCGTATTGCCAGCCGGCGCGCAGTACCATCAGCCAGGCTGCTTCCAGTTCCATCCAGTTCTTGGCAAGGGGATGCTGGATCGCCTGGTTCATGCCGATCGGGCGGTTGAACACGATGCGGTTCTTGGCGTAGGCGGAGGCGCGCGACAACGCGACCATGCCGAGCCCGACGGCTTCCGCCGCGATCAGGATGCGCTCCGGATTCATGCCGTGCAGGATGTATTCGAAGCCGCGCCCCTCCTCGCCGAGACGATCCTCGACG
>CAZGQB010000462.1:0-1917 GCA_964527055.1 uncultured Sulfuritalea sp. | reverse complement strand
GCTTGAGCTTGGTGCCGACGCCGTCGGTGCCCGACACCAGCACCGGCTCGCGATACTTCCTCGAAATCTCGAACAGCGCGCCGAAGCCGCCGATGCCGGCCAGCACTTCCGGACGCATGGTGCGCTTCGCCGCCGGCTTGATGCGTTCGACCAGCGCATCCCCGGCATCGATATCGACTCCGGCATCGCGGTAGGTGAGCGGGGACGGGGATGGGCTGGAAGCAGTCAAGATGAAGTCCTTGGAGGCGCGGGCGGGAAGAACGGAAACGGCGTGGATCGGCGATAATCCGTGGCGGATATCTCAGCCAACCCGAGAATTTTACCGGAAATGACCTTTTCTCCAGATGCGCGGCAACAGCAGATGCTGCTCGACCTGAAGCCCGAGCAGCCGCCGACGCTGGACAATTTCGTCGTCGGCGCCAACGTCGAACTGATCGCACGCCTGCGCGGCCTCGGCAACACCGGCAGCTTCGAGTCCATCTACCTCTGGGGCGATCCGGGCTGTGGCAAGAGCCACCTGCTGGCCGCCTGCGCCGCCAATGCGAGCAAACAGCGGACCGTGATTCACCTCGCAGCGTCCGAAGCCGGGGCCGGGTTGCCGCTGGCGCCCGGCTGCCTGCTGGTCATCGACGACATCCAGCAGCTCGGCGTCGAGGCGCAGGTCGCCTTGTTTCGCGCCTTCAACGCAACGCGCTTCCTCGGCCTCGCCCTGTTGCTGGCGGGCAATCAGCCGCCCCTGCGCCTCGGCCTGCGCGAAGACCTGCGCACCCGCATCGGACAGACCCTGATCTACGAAATCCAGTCGCTCTCCGACGAGGAAAAAAGTGCTGCACTGCGCCGCCATGCCATCGAACGCGGCATGCTGATGGACCCCGCCGTGGTGCACTACCTGCTGCGCCACGGCCGCCGCGACTTGCCCTCGCTGATGGCGATGCTGAACAGTCTCGACCGCGCCTCGCTGGAACAGAAGCGTCCGCCCACGCTGCCGCTGCTGCGCGAACTGATGCAGACCACCCTGGACCTCGACAAGGACCTCGATCCGACATGAAACTTGCCCTGTTCGACCTCGACAACACCCTGCTGGGCGGCGATTCGGATTTCGAATGGGCGCAGTTCCTGATCGGCAAGGGCGTGCTCGACCGTGAAGTCCACGAGGCGACCAACCTCGAATTTTTCGAGGAGTACAAGGCCGGCACGCTGGACATCCATGCCTTCCTCGATTTCCAGCTGGCGCCGCTGGCGCGCCACGCGCGCGCGGAGCTCGACGCCTGGCACCGCGAATTCCTCGCCACGCGCATCCGCCCTCTGATCAGCACGGCGGCACGGAAGCTGGTGGCGACGCATGCCGACTCCGGCGACCTGCTGGCCATCGTCACCGCCACCAACAGCTTCGTCACTGGGCCGATCGCCGGCGAGTTCGGCATTCCGCACCTGATCGCGACCATCCCCGCGCAGGAGAACGGCCGCTTCACCGGCCGGCCGCGCGGCACGCCCGCGTTCCGCGAAGGCAAGATCACACGCGTCGAGGCCTGGCTCGAATCGCTCGGCCTCTGGCTCGGCGGCTTCGAGCAGAGCTGGTTCTACAGCGACTCGCACAACGACCTGCCGCTGCTGGAAAAGGTCACGCACCCGGTGGCGGTCGATGCCGATGCCACGCTGATCCGGGTCGCCACCGAACGCGACTGGCTGCGGATCAGCCTGCGCGACTGAGGCGCCGTAGCGCCCGCGCCGACTTTTGCCGCGCGCCCGCCGCCAGCAGACACCGATTCGGGTATACTCCGCCCCCTGCAAACGGCCGCGGGCGCAAAGCTCTTCGCCGTTTTCGGAGACGTGGCCGAGTGGTCGAAGGCACACCCCTGCTAAGGGTGCATCTGGGCAAAACCTGGATCCAGGGTTCGAATCCCTGCGTCTCCGCCA
>CAZGQB010000461.1:0-1918 GCA_964527055.1 uncultured Sulfuritalea sp. | reverse complement strand
GTCGCCGTCGCGGACCGCCGTCGTCATCGCCCCGGCGACGTCGGAGCCGCCGCTGGGCTCGGAGAGGAACTGCATCCACAGCTCCTCGCCCCGCAGCATGGCGGGGATGTGCCGGCGCTTCTGCTCCTCGGTGCCGAACTCGAGCAGCACCGCACCGCAGGGGACGAACGTCGGGATGTTGATGAGCGTGGGCATGTCGTACGGGGCGCTCACCTCGTCGAACGCCTTCTGGTGGGCGAGGGTGAGGCCGAGGCCCCCGTACTCGGCCGGGAAGCAGATGCCCGCGAACCCGGCGTCGTACAGCGTGCGCTGGGTGGCGCGCATCCTGGCCACGTTGGCCAGCTCCTCCTCGTCCGAGCCGAACCCGTTCTCCATCCGGGTGGTGTCCGCGAGGGGCAGGTGGTCGGGCAGCCACGCCTCGGCCCGGGCGACGAAGGACTCGACCGACTCCATGTCCCCGTCGGCGGCGGGCGACGTCACGCTCATGCCGCCGCCCCCGCCGCGAGGACGGCCACCCGTCGCCGGTGGTCGGCGGGCGTGCCGAACGAGGAGCGCTCGGTGACCACCCGCCGCAGGTACAGGTGCAGGTCGTGGTCGGTGGTGAGCCCGATGCCGCCGTGCATCTGGATGCAGTCGTGCAGCAGCTCGGTCAGGTGATGACCGACGTAGGCCTTGGTGACGCTGGCCGTCTCGTGGACGCCCTCGGCGCCGTCCTGGACCTCACGGGCGAGGGCCGAGGTGAGCGCGTGGCTGGCCTCGAGCCACATCTTCATGTCCGCGAAGCGGTGCTTCAGGGCCTGGTAGGAGGCCAGCGGTCGCCCGAACGAGTAGCGGTCGAAGGCCCACTCGACGGTGAAGTCGAACACCCGCTCGGCGGCGCCCACGAGGGTCGCGGCCTGGATGACCAGGGCGTGCAGGAGCTGCTGCTCGACGTCGTCGGCGACCGGCGCGTCGCCGGACACGACCGCCGCCGCGGGGACGCGGACGTCGGCGAACTCGACCCGCGCGAAGCGTCGCACCACGTCGAGGGCGGCCAGCGGCTCGACGGTGACGCCGTCGGTCCCAGTCGGCAGGAGGAACTGCACGAGCGGCCCGAGCCCGCCCTCGGCCACGACGTCGCCGTCGAGGCGCGCGGTGACGAGGAGCGACTGGGACTGGGCCGCGGCTTCGACCGGGGTGGAGACGCCCGAGAGGCGGTACCCGTCGGCGGTACGGGTGGCGCGGGTGGCGCCGTCACCCAGCGCGTGCTCGGCGCCGCACCACGTGGCCACCGCCTCCCCCGCCAGCAGGCCGGCCAGGACGTCGGCGTGCGCACCGGAGCCATCCCGACCGAGCGTGGCGGCGACGATGTTGGTGGGCAGCAACGGCCCGGGGGCGACGTGTCGGCCGAAGGCATCGGCGACGATGGTCAGGTCGATCACCCCGCTGCCGCTCACGCTCCCTCCGCCGGCGGATTCGGGCACCAGCAGCGAGGTCCAGCCCAGCTCGCCCCCCTGGCGCCAGTAGCCGGGCTCGAACCCGGCGTCGGCCGACGCGAGGGTGCGGACCCGGGAGATCGGGCACTCGGTGGACAGGAACCGGCGCGTCGTGTCGCAGAAGAACTGCTGGTCGTCGGAGAGGGTCAGCTCCATCGCTCAGCCTGGCCGGACGGTGCGAGGGAGCGCGCGGGAGTCGCCATGCGCCGAATCTAACATCGACGTCACCTCAGGGGACGAGCGTGGTGGAGCCACCCTCGACCCGGCCGACCCCCCGGGCGGCAGCTACCGGATGGTCCCGACGCCCGGGATGAGGGGAAGGTCGAGCGCGGTGACCCAACCAGGGGGGAGGTCGTTGACCGCGGGCACCGCGTTGAGGGCCCGCAGGCCCGTGGCCAGGCAGCCGGCGGCGGCGGCGTCGCGGCCGCTGCCGTCGGTGAAGC
>CAZGQB010000460.1:0-1922 GCA_964527055.1 uncultured Sulfuritalea sp. | reverse complement strand
GCAGCAGTTGCGGGCGCACCGCGAGCCACGCCTGCAGCGCGGCGCGCGCCTTGTCGCCGACCGGCACGGTGCGGGTCTTGCGCCGCTTGCCGGTGACGGTGACTTCACCTTGCGCGAGGTCGAGGCCGCCGGGCCAGTCGAGGCCGACCAGTTCGGCCAGGCGCAGGCCCGAGGAATACAGCAGCTCGAACATCGCCGCATCACGCAGCAGCAGCGGTGCCTCGTCGCCTGCCGGCGCCGGCCGGTCGAGCAGGGCCGCCGCCTGGTCGATGCCCAGCGCCTTGGGCAGGGCGCGCGCGCGCTTGGGCGGGCGCAGGCCGTCCGCCGGGTTCGCCGCGATGGCCCCGCGCCGCGCCAGCCAGGCGTAGTAGCTGCGCCAGGCCGACAGGGTGCGCGCGATCGAGCGCGGTGCCAGTGACTGGGCATGCAGCGACATCAGGCCGCGCCGCAGTTGCGGGGGCTTCAGCGCCGCCGGCTCGACATCGCCCGCCAGCGCCGTCAGGCGTGCCAGGTCGCGGCGATAGGCGTCGATGGTGTGCGGGCTGGCGCCGCGCTGCAGGGCGAGCTCGGTGAGGAAATCTCCGACCGAACCCTTCGTCATGTCAGAAGCTCTCAGCTGCCGACGCGCAGCAATGCCGCCGCCGCCATCTCGCCGATGCGCTCGAGGTAGAGCGTGCCGAGTTCCGGATAGAAGCGGTGCGGTTCCTCGCTGGCCATCAGCAGCAGGCCGAAGCAGACGCCGTCGGGCTGGCGCAGGGCGATCTGCGTCATCGAGCGCAAATGCGCCGCCGACTCACCGAACCAGTCCAGCGCTTCCTGATCGGCCACGGCGCCGCAGTAGGGTTGCTGCAGGCCGGAGGCGAAGGCCTTGATGGAATCCGCCACCGCTTCGGCTTCTGCGCCATCGCCCCACTGGCGCAGCGTCACGTGCGGCACGGCGAAGGCGCCGCCGAGGTGGGAGTAAAGCGAGCGCAGCACGGCCGCGCGGTCGCCGGCCGCGATCAGGGCCACGGCGAGCCCGTGCACCTTGCCGGATATGGCGTCGTTCTCCTCGCCGAAGCCGATCAGCTCGCCCAGCTTGGCTTCGAGCGCGCGCACCTTGTCGCGCAGGCTGACCAGCTGCTTCTCGGTGATCGAGATGGCGCGGCCGCTGTGCGGATCGGCCAGTGTCACCAGGCTCAGCAGGTCGGCATACTGCTCGAAGAATTCCGGGTGGTCCTGCAGGTAGTGCGCGATGTCGTCGGGCTTGATGTCAGGGTTCATGGCGGGTCTCATGTGAGGTGGTTCGGGATTTCGATTTCGGCGCTGAACACCGTGGCGGCGGGGCCGGTCATCAGCACCGGCGAATTCGCGTCGGCGGCGCCGTTCCAGGCGATGGACAGATCGCCGCCGCGGGTGGTGACGCGCACCGGAGTATCCAGCAGGCCGCGGCGGATGCCGGCGACCACCGCGGCGCAGGCACCGGTGCCGCAGGCCAGGGTCTCGCCGGTGCCGCGCTCGTAGACGCGCAGGCGGATGGCATGGCGGCCCACCACCTGCATGAACCCGGCATTGACCCGGCGCGGAAAGCGCGGATGCGCTTCGATCAGCGGGCCGAGCCGGGCGACCGGCGCCGCATCGACGTCGGCCACCACCTGCACCGCATGCGGGTTGCCCATCGACACCGCGCTGATTTCGATGCGCTCGCCGCCCACGTCGAGCGCGTGCGTAAGGGCATCGGCGGCGGCCTCGAAGGGAATCTCGGCCGGCGCAAAGCGCGGCGCGCCCATGTCCACCGTGACCCGGCCGTCGGCTTCCAGGCGCGGCGCGATCACCCCGCAACGGGTCTCGACGCTGATTTCGCGCGCGGTCGTCAGCCCCTGCTCATGCACGAAGCGCACGAAGCAGCGCGCGCCGTTGCCGCACTGCTCGACCTCGCCGCC
>CAZGQB010000459.1:0-1924 GCA_964527055.1 uncultured Sulfuritalea sp. | reverse complement strand
CCGCGCGCGACCACCGCCGCATGCGAGGTCTTGCCGCCGCGGCTGGTGAGGATGCCCTGCGCCTGGAAGAAGCCGTGGATGTCCTCGGGCTTGGTTTCCTCACGCACCAGGATGATGCGCTCGCCGTTGCGGCCGCGCGCCTCCGCCGTGTCGGCGTCGAACACGATCTTGCCCGACGCGGCGCCGGGTGAAGCCGGCAGGCCGACGGCCAGCGGCTTGCCCTTGAAATCCGGCGCCAATTGCGGCACCAGCAACTGCTCGAGCACCGCCGGATCGATGCGCAAGAGAGCCTTTTCCTTGGTGATCAGGCCTTCCTTGAACATTTCGACCGAGGTGCGCACCATGGCCATGGCATTCATCTTGCCGTTGCGTGTCTGCAGGCAGTAGAGCGTGCCGCGCTCGATGGTGAACTCGAAGTCCTGGACTTCCTTGTAGTGGGACTCGAGGCGGTTGTGCAGCTCCAGCAATTGCCGGTAGATTTCCGGCATGTCGCTCTCCATTTCGGCGATGGCCTTGGGTGTGCGAATGCCGGCCACGACATCCTCACCCTGGGCGTTGACCAGGTATTCGCCGTAGATCAGGTTTTCGCCGGTGCCGGGATTGCGGGTGAAGCCGACGCCGGTGCCGGAATCGTTGCCCATGTTGCCGAATACCATGGTGCAGATATTCACCGCCGTGCCGTTGGCCTGGGCCTTGGTGATCCTGAACTGCTTGCGGTAGTCGATCGCGCGCTTGCCGTTCCAGGAACGAAATACCGCCTGGATTGCGATTTCGAGCTGTTTGTAGGGGTCTTCCGGAAAGGGCTTGCCGGTGTTGGCCTCGATGATCCTGGCGAACTGGTCGGCCAGTTCCTCGAGGTGCTCGGCCTTGAGGTCGACGTCCTGCGAGACACCCACCTTCTTCTTCATCGCCGCCATGGCATCGTCGAAATGCCTGTCCTCGACACCGAGCGCGATCTTGCCGTACAACTGGATGAAGCGCCGGTAGGCATCGTAGCCGAAGCGCGGGTTGCCGGTCAGCTTGATGAGGCCCTGCAGCGTGGTCTTGTTCAGGCCCAGGTTGAGGATGGTGTCCATCATGCCCGGCATCGACATCGACGAACCCGAGCGGACCGATATCAGCAGCGGGTTCTCGGCGCCGCCGAAGGTCTTGCCGGTCTTGGCTTCGAGATCCTTCATGTTCTTCAGGATCTCCTCCCAGGCGCCCTTGGGCAGCTCGTCGTGCTCCAGGTAAGCAAGGCAGGCCTCGGTGGTAATCGTGAACCCGGGTGGCACGTTGAGCCCGATCTGCGTCATCTCACACAGGTTGGCACCCTTGCCGCCCAGCAGCATCTTGTTCTTGCCGTCGCCATCCTCGAATGCAAACACCCATTGCTGCTTCATAGCCATCTCCCCCATTCCCCTAAAGTGATCAATTTTCCGCCATGCACAAATATTGCCATTCTAAGGTCGTCGCGGGGGGTAATTTCACGATGTAAACGATTTTCCCCCGAATAAGAAAATTCCATCCGGGCGCAAGATGCGCTATAAATCACCCATCCGGGACCGTGTCGTAGCACCCCGGCCATCGTGCATCGCTGCATAAGGTATTTCCCCTGAACGCGGGCGACACCTCCCGCGCCCCGGGGTGGATCGTCTGCGAGGGAACGGGCATGGATATCGTCAGGCAAAAACAGATCAGGGAATGGACCTTGCTCGGGCTGGTGGGCGCGATGGCGTTGATCGCCAACCTTCCCCGTCATCTGGTGGAGCGGATCGGGCTCGATCCAGGCGTATTGATGGCACTGCTGGGCTTTATGGTCGTGATCGCCCTGTTTCTCTATGTACGGTTTTTCTTCTTCCTGTTGTATGCCTTGCTTGCCGTCGGTGCAAACCTGCCGGACCAGTGGGCCACCAGACTTGGCATCAGCCAGATTCCGATGCAG
>CAZGQB010000458.1:0-1931 GCA_964527055.1 uncultured Sulfuritalea sp. | reverse complement strand
CCATCCAGACCTCGCAGGGGAAGGAACCGGCGAGCTGGGTGAGCTTGGCCGAGGCACGGGCGTGCAGGCCGAGCTTGTTGGTGATTTCGGCTTCGATGCGCGGCATCAGTGTTTCAGCATGTTGAGTACGCCGTCACGACCGCCGGCGACGGTGCGGGTAATCAGGGTTTCCATGTCCTTGTCGCGGTAGGCGATGGCGCGCAGCAGCATGGGCAGGTTAACGCCGGCGATACCCTCGATGCGTCCGGGTTCCAGCAGCTTCATGGCCAGGTTGGACGGCGTGCCGCCATAGATGTCGGTCAGGACCAGCACGCCGCCACCGGCGTCGACCAGTTTCAGCATGTCGCGCGCGAGCGGCAGGGCGTCCAGCGGGTCGTCCTGCGCCGCCACGCCAAGCTGGGCGATCTGCGGCGGCCGCTTGTTGAGCACGTGGCAGGCGCACTGGATCAGCGCTTCGCCGTAGGTGCTGTGGGTGAGCAGGAAGATTCCGATCATGGCGCCATTCTATCGGATCAGCATCCAGGCCAGAACCAGCGCGGCGGCCAGCGCGAAGGCGATGCCGAAGCGGCGGGCCCAGCGCCGCTTGTCGGCTTCGAGCGCATTTTCGGCATCGACGATGCGACGTATCCGCTTCAGGGCGGCAATGCCGACGGTGCGCCGCACGGCGCGCCGGATTGCGGGATCTTCGCTCACGGCACCACCTCCAGCTTGAGGTCGGGAACCCCGATTTTCAGGCGCGCCCGCATCGCCGGCGTCGCACTTGCCGTGCCGTCGGCGCCGACTTTCAGCACCGATGTGACGCCAAGTCTGGCTGCCATGCTGCGCCATTCGCGACCGGCGATGAAGATGGGCTTGGACAGTGCGTCGGAGCGCATGCCGGCCGACGGTCCCGACGCGATCAGCACCGTCACCGCCTGCGTGCCGGTGGCCGGAAAGCCCGTGCGCGGGTCGAGCAGGTGGCAGTACCTTTGCCCGGCCACCTCGAAATAGCGATGGTAGTCGCCGGAAGTGCCGATGGCCTCGCCGTCCCGCAGCTCCAGCGTCGCCAGCGGCGCGCCGCCGGCCGACTGCGGCCGCGGATGCTGGATGCCGACGCGCCAGGGCGTGCCGGCACCGTCGCGCGTGCCCAGCGCGAGGACGTTGCCGCCGATGTTCACCAGCGCATTGGCGATGCCGTCGGCCTTGAGCGAAGCTGCGGCGCGGTCGAGCGCGACGCCCTTCAAGTAGCCGCCGAAGTCCAGCGCCACGGCCTTGTTGCGGCTGGTCACGCGCCTGCCGTCCAGTTTCAGGTCGGCAATCGAGGGCTTCGACGCGATCAGCGCCTCGAGCGCCGCGCTTTCCGGCAACTGCGGCCGGATTTCATCCGTGTGGAAGCCCCAGAGCGCGATCAGGCGGCCGATGCCGGGATCGAACAGGTGGTCGCCGGCGGCGGCGATAGCCTGTGCTTCACGGACGTAGTCGGCGAACTCGTCCGTGACTTCGTGCGTTCGCCCGACGGCGATGGCCTCGTTCAGCGCCGACAGTTCGGAGGGCTGCCAGGCGTGGTAGGTCCGGTGCAGGTCGTCGAAATCCCGCAGCACGCGGCTGCCGGCGGCGCGCGCCTGCGCATCGGGCACGCCGGCGATCGCCAGCTCGACGCGGGTGCCGAAGACGTAGGCTTCCTGTCGCCACGGCTCGGGCGGCCCGCAGGCCGCGAGCAGCCAGGCCGCGGCGAGCAGGTTCAGGAGCCGGAACACTCCCGTTCCAGGGCATCCACCAGCATCGCAGCGACGTCGAAGCGCGTCTGCTGGGCGATCTCGACGAAACAGGTGGGGCTGGTGACGTTGATCTCGGTCAGGCAGTCACCGATCACGTCGAGGCCGACGATCAAGAGGCCGCGCGCCCACAAAGTCGGCGCCAGCGCCTCGGCGATTTCGCGGTCGCGCCCCATC
>CAZGQB010000457.1:0-1936 GCA_964527055.1 uncultured Sulfuritalea sp. | reverse complement strand
GAGGCCAAGCCGGGACCGGTGACCGTGTTCTACCTCCAGGTCGGCGCCTTCCAGAAGCCGGCCGATGCCGACAACCTGAAGGCCAAGCTCGCCCTGACCGGGCTCGAGGCCGCCGTGCAGGAGGTCAGCATTCCCGAAAAGGGCACCATGCATCGCGTCCGCGTCGGCCCCTTCCGCGATCCGGATGAAATGAACAAGGCGCGCGCGCTGCTGTCGCAGAACGGCGTGCAGGGCACCGTCATCAAGCTGACGGAGTAGCGATGGAACCCCGGCGGCACGCGTTCGCGCCGCAACCGGCACGCCGCGCCTGGCGTGCACCGCCCGCCTGATGCGCGTCTTCCTCACCGGCGCTTCCAGCGGCATCGGCGCGGCGCTGGCCCGCCATTACGCCGCGCGCGGCGCCATCCTGGGGCTGGCGGCGCGGCGCGGGCACCGACTTCTTGATCTGGCCGCCGAACTTCCCGGCAGCCACAGCTGCTATCCGCTGGATGTCGCCGACGCGGTGGCGCTGCAGGCCGCGGCGGCGGACTTCATCGCCCGCCACGGCTGCCCGGACATCGTCATCGCCAATGCCGGCGTCTCCGCCGGCACGCTGGGCGAAGACGCCGGCGACCTGCCGGCCCTGCGCCGCATCCTCGACACCAATCTCATCGGCGTGGCGCAGACCCTGCAGCCCTTCGTCGCCGCGATGAAGGCGCGCGGCAGCGGCCGCCTGGCCGGCATCGCCTCGGTCGCCGGCATCCGCGGCCTGCCCGGCGCCGGAGCCTACTCGGCATCGAAGGCGGCGACCATCGCCTGGCTCGAAGCGCTGCGCGTCGAACTGCGCGGCAGCGGGGTCAGGGTGGTCACCATCGCGCCCGGCTACATCGCGACGCCGATGACCGCGGTGAACCGCTACCCGATGCCCTTCCTGATGCCGGCCGACACCGCGGCGCGGCGTTTCGCCCGCGCCATCGAGCGCGGCACCAGCTACACCGTGATTCCCTGGCAGATGGGCGTGGCGGCGAAGCTGCTGCGCCTGCTGCCCGATCCGCTGTTCGACGCCCTGTTTGCCCGCGCCGGCAGGAAGCCGCGCGGCCTCGACCTGTGATGCCGTTGGTTTGCCGCCGGGCCGCCCCAAGGCAGACCCGTAAAGAGCCCGCGAGCGCAGCGAGCCGTGATCACCCCTTCTCCTGGAGAAGGGGCTGGGGGATAAGTCGTTGATCGATGCGCTCGGCCGCGAGCACCGGCGCTGCGCCGGCGTGCCGCGTATCGTCAGCCTGGTGCCGAGCCTGACCGAACTCGTCTGCGACCTCGGTCTGGTCGATTGCCTGGTCGGCCGCACCGGCTTCTGCGTCCATCCGCGCGCAGCGCTGCGCGGGGTGCCCAAGGTCGGCGGCACCAAGGACGCCAGACTCGATGTGATCCGAAAGCTGGCGCCGACCCACGTCATCGCCGACATCGACGAAAACCGGCGCGAGGCGGTGGAAGCCCTCATGGAATTCGTGCCGCATGTCGTCGTCGTGCATCCGCGCGGCGTGGACGACAACCTGGTGCTTTACGCGCTACTCGGCGGCGTCTTCGGCCGCGATGCCGAAGCCGCCCGGCTCGCCGCGGACTTCGCGGCGGCCCGCGCGGAACTCGCCGCGCTGGCGGCGACGCTGCCGCGCGAAGCCGTGCTCTACCCGATCTGGCGCGGGCCCTGGATGACGGTGCGGGGCGACACCTACATCGCCGCCATGCTCGCCGCCGCGGGCTGGGACACCCAGCCGCAACAGGCATCGGTGCGCTATCCGGAATTCGCCTGGGATGCGCCCTGGCTGGCCGGCGTCGCGCGCGTGCTGCTGCCCTCGGAACCCTATGCCTTCACCGGCCGGCACCTGGCCGAAGTCGGCCGGCTGGCGCAACGGCCGGTGACCCGCATCGACGGCGAAATGGTGTCCTGGTACGGCAGCCG
>CAZGQB010000456.1:0-1936 GCA_964527055.1 uncultured Sulfuritalea sp. | reverse complement strand
ACCGGCCGCCTCTGGTCGGTGCTGGCCTGGGACCAGCTGACGGCGCTCTGGCAGCGCATCGACCCCGCCGCCGGCTGGTATCTCGTCGCGGTCGGCGTGTCGCCGCCGCCGACTTCCGGGATGGCGCCGGCCGATGCCGCCGGCGTGCGCGCCTTCATCGAGCGCATCGACGC
Organism: uncultured Sulfuritalea sp.; assembly: GCA_964527055.1. Classification (GTDB taxonomy): domain Bacteria; phylum Pseudomonadota; class Gammaproteobacteria; order Burkholderiales; family Rhodocyclaceae; genus Sulfuritalea. The sequence continues at coordinate 1,763 of CAZGQB010000456.1, read as the reverse complement.
CCTGTTGCGGGCGGAACACCATGAATCCTATTGCGGCATCGTCTACGCCGACGACCTCGAAAACCCGCGCCTGATCAAGATCTACGATCCGAACAACCTCGGCTCCTCCTGCGGCTCGTCGAAAACGCCGCATCCCCCGGGCTGGATCATGAGCCGCCTGCCGCCCGACGAAATCATCGCCACCCGCGCCGCCCCGGAAAACCGCAAGCGCTGGTGGCAAAGCCTGCTCGGAGATAGCTAGGCAGTTCCCGCCCGTATTCACGGTTTTGGCCGCCCTGCGCTTGAGGCATAGTGCCGGCTATGGCGCCACCGACCGAGACCCTGCCCGACCGCACTTCGCTCAAGTTCCTCGTGGTCGATGACTTCTCGACCATGCGCCGCATCGTGCGCAATCTGCTCAAGGAACTCGGTTTTACCAACGTCGAGGAGGCCGAAGACGGTGCCGTGGCGCTGTCCAAGCTGCACGCAGGCGGCTTCGAGGTAGTGGTCTCCGACTGGAACATGCCGAACATGGACGGCCTGACCCTGCTGCAAACCATGCGCGCCGACGCCGAGCTGAAATCCTTGCCCTTCCTCATGATCACGGCCGACGCGAAGAAGGAAAACATTGCCGCCGCCGTTCAGGCCGGCGCCTCGAGCTGTATCGCCAAGCCGTTTACGGCGGCCACGCTGCAGGAAAAGCTGGACAATATCTTCGAGAAGATGGGCATCTGACGCACTTCGGTGCACCGTCGCACGAAGACCATATCCGACAAAAACAATCGGGTATAGTGACCTGTCCAAGCGAGGTCCATCATGTCATCCCCTCTCTCCAACCGGCTCGCCGCAGAAACCTCCCCCTATCTGCTTCAGCACGCCGGCAACCCCGTGCACTGGCAGCCCTGGAATGAGCAAACGCTCACTCTGGCGCGTCGTGAGAACCGGCCGATCCTGCTGTCGATAGGCTATTCGGCCTGCCACTGGTGCCACGTCATGGCCCACGAATGCTTCGAGGATGACGAGGTAGCGGCGGTGATGAACCGCCTGTTCGTCAACATCAAGGTCGACCGCGAGGAACGCCCCGACCTCGACCAGATCTACCAGACCGCCCACCAGATGCTGACGCGGCGTTCCGGCGGCTGGCCGCTGACGATGTTCCTCTCTCCCGATGGGACGCCCTTTTTCGGCGGAACCTATTTCCCGAAGGAACCGCGCTATGGTCTGCCCGGGTTCGCCAACCTTTGCCAGCGCGTGGCTGAAGCCTTCGAAAATCGCCGCGACGACATAACTGCCCAGGCCGCCGAGCTGCGCCAGGCGCTCGCCGACACAACGCCGGAACCCGCGGCAACGGCCACCACCTTCGATGCCACACCCCTGGCCGCCGTCGCTGCGCTGCTGGCTCGCGGTTTCGACAGCCGCTACGGCGGTTTCGGCGGTGCGCCGAAGTTTCCGCATCCGACCGACCTCGCCTTCCTGCTCGGCCGCGAGGATATGGAGTCGCGCCGAATGGCCCTGACCACGTTGAAGCACATGTGCGAAGGCGGCATCTATGACCAGATCGGCGGCGGCTTCTGCCGCTACAGCGTCGACGAGCGCTGGGAGATTCCCCACTTCGAAAAAATGCTCTACGACAACGGGCCGCTGCTGGCCCTCTGCGCCGATGCGTGGGCGCAGAGCCGCGATCCCCTGTTCGCGCGCGTCGCCGGGGAAACCGCGGCCTGGGTGATGCGCGAAATGCAGGCGCCGGACGGCGGCTATTACTCCTCGCTCGATGCCGACTCGGA
>CAZGQB010000455.1:0-1941 GCA_964527055.1 uncultured Sulfuritalea sp. | reverse complement strand
CTTGTCTCGCACGAACAGCGCCTGTCGGAACTCGGCCTGCTCGCTGCCGGCATCGCCCACGAGATCCGCAATCCACTGGGTTCGGTACGCCTCGGTGTCCAGGGCCTGGCGCGGGAAATCCGGGAGGCTCGCATCACGCCGGAACAGATCGCGGAATACATGGGCCTCATCGACCAGGAGATCGACAATTGCATCGCCGTCACCCGCCGACTGTTGCTGCTCGCCCGGCCACCGGCCAACAGCCTGCAACTGGCTATCTCCGATGGGGCCACGCTCTACGCGCTGACGCTTGCGACAAACGTCCTGGCCTCTGTCGCTTTCCCTGGTGGGGCAAAGATCGCGTACCTGAACCAGCGGATTCTGTTTGTCCACCGCGACACGCAGCAGTTCGGCTGGACGAACCTCGCGGACGCGCAGACGATCAACGCGCTCTCCTTTGCCAGCGCTGAATCCTCCCCGGATCGGCTGGTGGGTGTAGCCGTCAACAACCTTGAGGTATACCTGTTCGGCACCGAGAGTGGCGAGCCGTGGCAGAACTCGGCTTCCTCGGCCGTCTTCGAGCGCAATGATGGCGGCGTCTTCCAAACCGGGGCCGTGGCTGAGTTCTCGATTCAGCGCCTGGACACCAGCCTGTGCTGGCTGTCGTCCTCGGTGCAAGGGCAGGGCGCCGTCTATCGCCTTCAGGGCTACAGCCCGCAGCGAATCTCGACCCAGCTTGTGGAGCAGATGCTCGCCGGGCTCGATCTGTCGCAGGCAAGTGCCTTCAGCTACGAAGCCGACCGCAGCATGTTCTATGTGCTGCAAGTGCCGGGGCTAGATACCACGCTGGTCTTCGACGCCTTCAGCGGCCAGTGGCACGAAATGGCCGAACTGGTTGACGGTGAATATCAGCCCTGGCGCGCTACCTGCCATGTCTTCGCCTTCGGCAACAACTTCGTCGGCGCTGACGATGGGGTGATCTACCGCCTGGACAACAACGCGCACACCAACGCGGGCGATCCGCTACTCCGTGATCGGATCGTTCCCGCCACCCAAGCCCCAGGCCGAGAGCGCATCCACCCCAATCAGTTCAATCTCGACTGCCAGCGTGGAACGGGCGGGAGCGTGATGTTCCGCTACTCGACCAACGCCGGGCGCAACTGGAGCGCTTGGAAGCAGCGCAGCGTGGGGAAACTCGGCGTCTACGGCAAACGCGTCTTCTGGCGCCGGCTCAACGCTGGCCGTGATCTGGTGGTTCAGGTGCGTTGCACCGATGACGTGCCATTCAACCCGGTGGCGGGGGACTTCTCGTGACGCTCATCGCTCAACCGGCGCATGTCCCGCTCGGCTTCGTGAAGATCGGCAACACGCAGTTCCCGGTCTACATCAACCCGCCGTGGCAAAAGATGCTCCAGGCGGTGCCCGCCGCCATCGGTACGGCATCGATCACTTCGACGCCTCCCCCGGTCTTCATGGACATGAGCGATTCGGGCACCGATGAGCCTTTGATGATTCCCGGTCCTACCGGTCCTCCAACCCCGCCGCAAACTGTTTTGATGCTGCTGGTTGAGGAATATGTTTCCGACGAGCCAATCTATATTCCGAGGTAAGTAATGGCTTCCAACAAAGTATTTCGATTCGGCCCCGTCGCGCTTTCCAATACGCTGACGACAAACCTATTGAATCCGCCCACTGCTACGGGTGGTGTAAATGGTGGATCGTCGCCGAGTTATATCGTTCTGCGGCATATTCGGGTGGTCAACAAAACCGCAGGCGCGCAAACCTTCAGTTTGTGGCTTGGCGCGAGTGGCGCAAATGCTGCGGGTACTGAATTCATCGGCACCGCAAAGTCAGTCGCGGCGAATGACGCGTATGACTGGTACGGCATGGTTCGGCTGGATTCGGCGGATTTCCTCGTGGGCGGCGCAAGTGCCGCTACTTCGCTGACGATTTCCGGCGAAG
>CAZGQB010000454.1:0-1942 GCA_964527055.1 uncultured Sulfuritalea sp. | reverse complement strand
TTTTCCCTGCGTAGCCATTCCAATGCCATGTCGTTTCTCCTCTGTGAATTCGTGGTTGAGCGTTGTCAGAAATCGGGGGTAAGAATCACGCGGCGCTTGAGCTTGCCGTGGTGGGCCTCGTCGAACACCTGTTCGATCTGGCTCATCGGCCGCGTCTCGACGAAGGGGCCGAGGTTGATGCGGCCGTCGAGGCACATCTCCAGCACCTGCGGGTAGAACTCCGGCGGGCAGCCCCAGGTGCCGATCAGCTCGGCATCGAAGGCCATCAGCTTGGACAGCATATAGGAGGTCTCGTCGGTACCGTAGCCGACCACCATCAACATGCCGGTGAAGGACAGCAGCGACAGCGCCAGTTCCTGGCCGGGCTTGGTGCCGGTGACCTCGAAGATTTTCCAGCCGTAGTTGGAAGGCAGGCCCTTTTCCTTGCACCAGGCCTTGAAGGCTTCCTTGACTTCCTTGGCCGTCTTGCCCTTCGGGTTGATGGTGAAGTCGGCGCCGTAGCCCTTCATGAACTCGAGCTTTTCCTCGTTGATGTCGATGCCGATCACCGCCGCCGCGCCCATGCCCTTGGCCACCTGGGTCATGAAGCTGCCGACGCCGCCGGCGGCGCCGATGACGATGACGCGGTCGCCGGGGGCAAGCCGCGCGCGACGCGCCGCCTGGTAGGGCGTGGTCACCGCGTCGGCGATCACCGAGAGATGCTCCAGCGGCACGTTGCCGCGATTGCCGACGATGCACAGGTCGGCCGCCGGTACCGGGATGTGGCTGGAGTAGCCGCCGTAGATGCCCATCGAATTACCGGGCATCTTCTGCGCCAGGCAACGGTTGCCACGACCGGTCTTGCACAGTTCGCACTTGTTGCAAGGGAGCACGGCGGGAATGATGACTTCCTTGCCGATGTAGCCGGCCTCGCCGGCAACCACCACGCCGGAAATCTCGTGGCCCAGCGACAGCGGAGGCGGCTGCTCGGTGCGCACGCCCATGTAGAAGTAGGACAGGTCGGTATGGCAGACGCCACAGCCCTTGACTTCGACCAGGACTTCGCCGGGTTGTAGCGTCGGCACCGGGATTTCGGTTTTTGTCAGCGTCCCCGGTACGGTCATCTGCCAGGTCTTGATGGTGCTTGGAATCATCGTCATATCCTTATTTGTTTTTCCAGACAGGCTTGCGTTTTTCCATGAACGAATTCAGACCTTCCACGGCATCCTCGGTGGCCATCAGTTCATGCAAATAGTGGTGTTCGACGTGGTGCAGCGCCTCGTAGAAGGGCCGCGTGGCCGCTTCCTTGACTGCCTTCTTGGTGTGCAGCAGGGCCACGCGCGAGAGCGTGGTGAATTGCTCCAGGAATTTCACGCAATCGGCAGCAAAGCTTTCCGGTGGAAACACCGCATTCACCATGCCGATACGGTGCGCTTCCTTCGCATCGATGATGCCGCCGCCCAGCAGCAGCTCCATCACCTTGGTCATCGGCACCTGGCGCGGCAGCAGGATCGCGGCGATCGGCGGAAAGACGCCGAGCTTGATTTCGGGCTGGCCGAACTTGGCCTTCTCCGAGGCCAGCACCATGTCGCAGGCGATCGCCAACTCGCAGCCGCCGCCCAGGGCCGCGCCATTGACGACCGCGACAGTGGGGATAGGCACCAGCATCAGGCGCTTCAGCAGGCCGTGGAAGACGTCGATCATCTTCACCACCTTGTCCGGCGTGTGGTCCATCACATCGACGCCCGAGGAAAAGGTCTTGTCGCCGTTGCCGGTGATCACCAGCACCTTGGCGGTCTTGTTGTCCATCGCCAGGTCCAGCGCGGTGTTCATCTCCTCCATGGTGGCGATGTCGAGCTCGTTGTAGGGCGGCCGGTTGATGGCCAGGCGCAGGATGTCGCCCTGGTCGTCGTAGGAAATGAACTTGAAATCAGGCATGGATGTCGTCCTCGTTGAAATCGGT
>CAZGQB010000453.1:0-1944 GCA_964527055.1 uncultured Sulfuritalea sp. | reverse complement strand
CCGCCGGGGTAATCAAGCCCGACGACAGCTTCGACCTGCACTTCGACGATACCGTGGGCGGCGGCGACTGGCTCTCCGATCAGGACTGCGTCGAATACTTCATCCATGAGGCACCGAAGGAACTGCTGCAACTCGAGCACTGGGGCTGCCCCTGGAACCGCGAAGCCGACGGCTCGGTGGCGGTGCGGCCTTTCGGCGGCATGAAGAAGAAGCGCACCTGGTTCGCCGCCGACAAGTCGGGCTTCCACATCCTGCATACCCTGTTCCAGACCTCGCTGCAATTCCCGTCGATCACCCGCTACGACGAGTACTACGCGCTCGACCTGCTGGTCGATGAGGGCCGTTGCCAGGGCGTCACCGCGATGGAAATGCGCAGCGGCGAGCTGCGTCAGTTCCACGCCAGGGCGGTGATCATCGCCGGCGGCGGCGCCGGCCGCATGTTCCCCTTCTCCACCAACGGCGCGATCAAGACCGGCGACGGCATGGCCATGGCCTACCGCGCCGGCGCGCCCTTGAAGGACATGGAATTCGTCCAGTACCACCCGACCGGCCTGCCCAACACCGGCAGCCTGCTGACCGAAGCCTGCCGCGGCGAAGGCGGCATCCTGGTGAACAAGCACGGCCGCCGCTACCTGCAGGACTACGGCATGGGTCCGGAAACCCCGGTCGGCCAGCCACAGCTCAAAACCATGGAACTGGGACCGCGCGACCGCGTCAGCCAGGCCTACTGGCACGAACTGCAGAAGGGTAATACGGTGACGACGCAGTGGGGCGAATGCGTACTGCTCGACATGCGCCACCTCGGTGAAAAGAAGATCAACGAGCGCCTGCCGCTGGTGCGCGAACTGGCCGAGGCCTACCTCGGCGTCGACATCGTCAAGGAGGCGGTGCCGATCCGCCCCGTGGTGCATTACATGATGGGCGGCATTTCCACCAACACGGCGGCCGCAACCCCCCTGCCCGGCCTCTTTGCCGCCGGCGAATGCGCCTGCGTCAGCCTCAACGGCGCCAACCGGCTGGGCTCGAACTCGCTGGTCGAGCTGCTGGTCTTCGGCCGCCGCGCCGCGCTCTCCGCCATCGAGCACATCGAAGGCCTGCCGGCGCCGAATGCCGCGGCGCTGGAAGTCGGCGCTGACGCCACGGCAAAACGCATCGGCGACTTGTTCTCGGGCAGCGACGGCAGCGAATCGATGTCCGGCCTGCGCAAGGAGATGCAGGAGACCATGGAAAAGAACGTCGGCATCTACCGCAGCGAAGCCGGCCTGCAGGAAGGCGTGAACAAGATCCACGAGTTGCGCCAGCGCTACCGCCGGGTCAAGCTCACCGACAAGAGCAGCGTCTTCAATACCGACCTGTTCCAGGTGCTCGAACTCGGCTCCATGCTCGACTGCGCCGAGGCCGTGACGGTCGGCGCCCTGGCCCGCAGGGAATCGCGCGGCGCCCACCAGCGCCTCGATTACATCGAGCGCGACGACAGGAATTTCCTGCGCCACACGATGGTCCATCACCGGGGCCTGGACCTGCCGCGCGTCGATTACCTCGACGTGGTCATCACCAAATCGCCGCCCGGCGTGCGCGACTATTCGGGAGACCACAAATGACGCCGCTGAAGGAGCGCCTGGTCCAGCTCGAAGTCCTGCGCTACAACCCGGACACCGACACCGAGGCACATTTCCAGCGCTACGAAGTAGTCTGCCAGGAAGAATGGGTGGTGCTCGATGCCCTCAACAAGGTCAAGGAAACCATCGATCCGACGTTCAACTATCGCTGGTCCTGCCACATGGCCGTCTGCGGCAGCTGCGGCATGATGATCAACGGCGAGCCCAAACTGTCCTGCCATGCCTTCCTGCGCAGCTACGAAGGCGTGATCCGGGTCGAGCCGCTGGCGCATTTCCCGATCGAGCGCGACCTCGTCACCGCGCCCGACGATTTCATGGAAAAGCT
>CAZGQB010000452.1:0-1946 GCA_964527055.1 uncultured Sulfuritalea sp. | reverse complement strand
GGGTTTCCTGCATGGCTTCAATCTCGCGCAAAGGCATGTGGCCGAGCACTTCCGGGGCATCGATCGGCGGCTGCACGTTGAGCAGCACGACGTCGCAGGCGATGCTGTTCTTTGCCAACTGGATGACATGCCGGGCGACGCGCTCGGAATGCTCGGAACCATCGACCGGAAGCAGGATTCTCATGGCTGGACTTTCGTTTTCTGTAAGGCGCGAAGTTTAGCGCATTCCGCGAAAAATCCCGTCCACAAGGCCGCTGCGGGGCAGGTCTAGACGGCCGGCAGGCTGCTACAATCGGCGGACAAGAACGAGGGGGAGCAGGCGGCATGAGCATTTCGCATCGCAATTACAAGTCCCTGCCGCTGGCGGGCCGCCTGCTGGCGCTGGGCGGCATGCTGCTGGCCGCGTCCGCGGCGCAGGCGGCAGATGCTGCTGCAACGTCGCCCGCCATATTCGGCATACCTGTGGATTTCATCCTCTTCGCGGCGACGCTGCTCGGCGTCGCCCTGTTCCACCACTACGTGCTGCAGGTGGCGCTGACGGGGCTGACCACCATCGCCACCTACAAGATCCTCTTCACCGGCTTCAAGACCGGTGCCGGCCTCGCCGGCTTCGGCGTGCACATGGCGCACGAATGGGTCCTGCTCGCCAACCTGCTCGGACTGCTGGTCGGCTTCGCCCTGCTGGCGCGGCACTTCGAGGACAGCGGGGTGCCGGAGGTGCTGCCCAGGCTGTTGCCCGAAGGCTGGCTCGGCCCCTTCATGCTGCTGGTGATCATCTTCGTCCTCTCGGGCTTCCTCGACAACATCGCCGCGGCGCTGATCGGCGCCACGGTGGCGGCCAGCGTGTTCAAGCGCAAGGTGCATATCGGCTACCTCGCCGCCATCGTCGCGGCCTCGAACGGCGGCGGCGCCGGTTCGGTGGTGGGCGACACGACGACGACCATGATGTGGCTGGACGGCGTCAGCCCGCTCGACGTGGTCGAGGCTTACATTCCGGCCGCTGTGGCGCTGGTGGTGTTCGGCATCCCGGCAGCGCTGCTGCAGCACAAGCACATGGCCATCAGCCGCGACTTCCAGGCCGCGCACCACGTCGACTGGGCGCGGGTCGGCATTGTCATTTTCATCCTGGTCGGCGCCATCATCACCAATGTCACGGTGAATCTGAAGTTCGCCGCTGCCGCCGAACATTTCCCCTTCCTCGGCGCCGCCGTATGGGTGGCCCTGCTGCTCGCGGTGCCGCTGCGCAAGCCGGAGTGGAGCCTGGTGCCGGGCGCGTTCAAGGGTTCGGTGTTCCTGCTGTCGCTGGTGACCTGCGCCTCGATGATGCCGGTCGAGTCGCTACCGCCCGCTTCGTGGTCGTCGGCACTGGCGCTCGGTTTCATCTCCGCGGTGTTCGACAACATTCCGCTGACCGCGCTGGCCTTGAAACAGGGCGGCTACGACTGGGGTTTCCTCGCCTACGCCGTGGGCTTCGGCGGCTCGATGCTGTGGTTCGGGTCCTCCGCCGGCGTCGCCGTGGCCAACCTGTTCCCCGAGGCCAAGTCGGTCGGCCAGTGGTTGCGCCACGGCTGGTTCATTCCGGTCGGCTATGTCGTCGGCTTCTTCGCCCTGCTGGCGATCCTCGGCTGGCATCCGCATCCCAAGGTCAAGGAGGGTGTGCCGACATCGGTCGTCGTTGAGAAGCTCAAGGCGCGGCAGGGCGAAGGGGCATCGACGCCGGACTCCGCGCCGCCTGCGGCCCCGGTCGGCGCCCCGGGTTACCAGTAAGCGCGGGGCCTTGAACTTTCCGCGAATTGCCGCATTTATGGCTGGCGCCTGCGCCAAGACCGCGCTGACGCACATCGGATTGTCACTGGAGATATTGCAATGAAACGCATCGTGCTGTTCCTTCTCACCAACCTTGCCGTGATGCTGGTGCTGTCGATCGCCGCCAGCGTGCTGGGAGT
>CAZGQB010000451.1:0-1952 GCA_964527055.1 uncultured Sulfuritalea sp. | reverse complement strand
CGGTGGTGAATCAATGGCGAAACGCCATATCGATTGGTGCCCGGGCGGCAGCATTTTGTTCCCGCCTCATGCAGAATAGGTGCCTCCTGCCCTGCCCACGGAACCTCCCATGTCCGCTCCGCAAACCGATTCGCCACTGGCCGAGCGCGTGCTCGCCTGCATGATGGAAGCCGTCATCCACGCCGACCGGCAAGGTCTGATCGCGCTATGGAACCCGGCGGCCGAAACGATGTTCGGCTTCAGCACCGCCGAAGCCATCGGCCAGAGCCTCGACATCATCATCCCGGAACGCCTGCGCGAAGCCCACTGGCGCGGCTTCCACGCCGCCATCGCGAGCGGCCGGACGCGCCTGAACGGCCGCCCGACCGTCACCCGCGCCCTGCACAAATCCGGTGCGACGCTCTACGTCGAGATGAGCTTTGCCATGGTTTGCGCGACCACCGGCGAGGTCATCGGCTCGGTCGCCGTGGCCCGCGATGCAACGGAGCGCGTGCAGCGCGAGAAGGCCGCCCGGAGCGCTGGGGCGGGATAGTTGTGCTATGTTTAAGACATGAATGCCAGGCTGCTTGACCCCGCTACCGCCTTTGCAACACATGCTTTCCTGGAGCGCGTGCGGCAGCGCTTTGACGTGGCCGAGGCTATCCTGTTTGGCAGCCGGGCACGGGGCGATTTCTCGCCGGAAAGCGATGCCGATGTCGCCGTGCTGCTGCATGGCAAACCCGGGCGCCTTGTGCCCACCAAGCTGGACATGTCGGACATTGCGTACGACATTTTGCTGGACACCGGCATCAATGTTTCCCCGCTTCCGGTATGGCTAGACGAGTGGGAGCATCCGGAGACGTACTCGAACCCCCGCCTGCTGGCAAACATCTCGCGTGAGGGGATTCGCCTGTGATGAACGCCCAATCGCTGATGACGAAGGCGCGCATCGCCTGCGAGTCGGCCCGGGCGTTACTGGAGCGGCAGGATAGCGATGGCGCCTGCAACCGTGCTTATTACGCCATGTTCGATGCTGCAAGGGCTGCCTTGATGGCGACAAACGCCGAAATTCCGCTGAATATCGGCAAGACCCACAGCGGCGTTCTGACTGCCTTCAGCCAGCACCTGGTCAAGAATGGCCCGGTACCGCGCGATATTGGCCGGCTACTCAAGCAAGCGGAGGAACTCCGCCTTGTCGCCGATTACAGCGGCGATTCGATCACCCTGGATGATGCGCGGGCCCTGGTCGAGAAAGCTGAATCCTTTGTCGACACTCTGGCCTCCATTCTCGACGCGCCTCCCACTGCCAACGGCGCATAGGGCGATTTCCGGGCGCAGCCGAACCGCCTTTCGGCAAACTACCCCACCAGAACCAGATGCACCCGGCACGGCCCGTGGGCACCAAGCACGATGGTCTGCTCGATGTCGCCGGTGCGTGACGGCCCGGAGATGAAATTGATGGCGCGGGGCACTTCGCCGCGCTCGGCGCGGAGCAGGGTGAAGGCGTCTTCCATGGTGGCGACGATGCGCGCCGTATCGACCAGCGCGACATGCGTTTCCGGCAGCAGGCTGACGCTGGCCGGCGTGTCGGCGCCGGAGAGCAGGAGCAGCGTGCCGGTTTCGGCGACGGCGCAGAAGCAGCCGGTGATGCCCACCCTATCGGCATCGACGGCGCCCCGCGCGTCGACTGCAACGCCGCAGCCCGCCCAGTCGAGACGGGCGATTTCCGGCGTGACGACTGCCTGACTGCCGAGCTGGTTGGCCGCCAGGTAGTCGGCCACGGCGCTCGGCGCCGCTTCCCAGGTGGCGACGCCCGCCAGGGTGCTGGCCAGGCTCTCGGCCTTTTCGCGGAAACGGTCGACCAGCGCCCCCGAGATGGCCGGTTGCGGGCCGCGTGCCTTGGCCTCCAGAACAGCCAGCGCAGCGGCCCGGCGCTGGGCGAAATCGCCCTTGCCGACGCCATGCCGAACCTG
>CAZGQB010000450.1:0-1954 GCA_964527055.1 uncultured Sulfuritalea sp. | reverse complement strand
GAGGACTCGCCGAGCCGCTTGATCCGCTTCGAGGTTTCCTGGATCTGGGTGCGGATTTCGTTCATGCCGGCAATCGAGTTCGACACCGCCGCCGAGCCCTTCTGCGCGGCTTCGAGAGACGCATTTGCAACCCGGGCCGACTCCAGCGCGGACGAGGACACCTGCTTCATCGAGTCGGCCATTTCAAGAACCGCGGCGTTGGCGCCCCTGATTTCGGTCGACTGCACTTCCGTGGCGGCCAGCAGCTGGTTGGAGGTGGTTTGCGCGGCATTCGAGGCGCTGGTTACGCGCAGGGCGGCATCGTTGATGCGGCGCACCAGCACGGCGAGTTCCTCGACGGTGTAGTTGACCGAGTCCGCGATCGCCCCCGTGATGTCCTCCGATACCGTGGCGCGTATCGTCAGGTCGCCGTCGGCGAGGTCGCCCATTTCGTTCATCAGCCGCAAGATGGCGCCCTGGGTCGCGTCCTTCTCCGCTTCGGCAAGCCGGCGCTGGTGATCGGCTTCGCCGCTGCGGCGCAGGCCTTCGTCGTTGAAGGCCTTGACCATGACGACCAGCATCAGCAGGGCCAGCGAGCCGAATATCGTGGCCGCGAACAGGGATGCATCCTGCTGGGTGATTTCCGCTTCATAGGCCTTGACCAGATTTTCCGTGCTTGCCGTCATTCCACGCCAGCCGGCGATCAATGTGTTGCCGGCAACGCTCGCCTGCTGCAGCGGCTTGAGGTCGCCGGCCAGGTTGGCAATCGCCAGTTGCATGACGTTCAGGCTATCCGCCACCGGGGTACCGGCGGGCGCCAGGGCGCTTGCCTCGGAAATGTCCTTCGCCAGCTGGGTGACAAGGGCTTCATCGATCCCCTGAATGCCTGCCAGACGGGGAATCGCGCGCAGGATGCGCTCCGTCAGGCCGGGCAGATTGCCTCCGGCGGCTGCGGCGGCATCGCCCATCTCCTTGCCGCGCCGCCTCGATTCCTTGACGAGGTGCCCGATCGCCGCAAAGCGATTCTCCAGTGCCAGCAGCTGGCCGATGAGCTGGTTTCGCTTGCTCCAGTCATCGCGCAAGGCATCGAGTGCCGGTCGCGTTTCGACGCTGCTGGCGGCGACCTTGATGCCCTTGATCTCGCCCCCGTTGGTCAGGCTTTCGAGCAGCAGGTCATAATCGTCGCGGGCATCGCGCAACTCGGAGAAGCCTTCCATTTGACCCTGCATGGCGTTCAGCGTGGCGACCGGGATCTGCTGCGTCAGCGACGATATCTGGCTGGCGACCGACAGGTAGGTAATGCCGCGGCTGGTCGCCTGGACTTGCAGGAACACCGCGGCAATGGTGATCAGCAGGCTGAGCAGAAAAACGGTGCCGAGGATGCGGAACTGGGTCTGGATGTCGAGATGGCCGATCAAGGGCAGCCTGTTGCCGCGGTTGCTGCGGCGTTCCACCAGGGGCGGATCCCCCGCCTGCCCCGGGGAACGATTGCGGCGGTCGAGTGTCGGCAGGGAGAAGGGAAGCTTGAATGCCATGGCTGGTCCTTTGCGGGGCGCTCAAAGCGCGATGTCGAGGTAACCGGGGTCGGCCAACAGCGCCGGAATGCGGAGCTGGGTCCAGGTTTGGTCTTGCGGATCCTTGAAGCGGCCGCCGAGCCAGGGCGCGGGGTCGGCCATGCCGTGCGCCCTGGTTTCACCCGTGGCATGCAGGTCGCGCTGCGGACGCAGTCCCAGCGCGCGACGGATCAGCAACGCGCTGTTGACGCCATGCCGGGCGCCCACCAGCAGCAGGCGCGCCTGGGCATTGATCGGTGTCGGTGCGCCGCCGCGCCAGGCCGAAAAATCCACCACGCCATAGAGCACGCCGCGAATGTTGGCGATGCCGGAGAACCAGGGCCTGGTCAGGGGGGCGGGCGTCAGCGGCGGCAGGGGCGTGACTTCACCCGAGTCGGCAAGGTCGATCAGCCAGCGGCTGC
>CAZGQB010000449.1:0-1955 GCA_964527055.1 uncultured Sulfuritalea sp. | reverse complement strand
CTGGGTCATGGCCTTGCCCGGCTTCGAGGAAAGCGAAAGCCACTGCGGCGAAAAGAAGCTCGAAGCGATACAGCAGGCCTGGATCGACGAGGTCGAGTGAGCGCGGCCGGTCATGCTGGTCGATACCCACTGCCACCTGGATGCCGCGGAATTCGACGCCGATCGTGATGCGGTCGCCGCCGCCGCGCTTCAGGCGGGTGTCGGCCTGATCGTGGTGCCGGCGGTGGAGCGCGCCAACTTCGGCGCCGTGGCTTCGGTCTGTCGCGAGCATGCCGGCTGCCGCGCGGCCTACGGCATCCACCCCATGTATGTGCAGCGGGCGCGCGAAGCCGACCTCGATGCCCTGCGCGAAACGGTGCTGCGCGAGCATCCCCTGGCGGTGGGCGAAATCGGTCTCGATCAATTTGTCGAGCCGCGCGATGACGCACAGCAGGAACTCTATTTCCGCGCCCAGTTGCAGATTGCCCGCGACAACAATCTTCCGGTCTTGCTCCACGTGCGGCGCGCGATCGATCCGGTGCTGAAACACTTGCGGCTGTGCAAGGTGCCGGGCGGCATCGCGCATGCCTTCAACGGCAGCCGGCAGCAGGCCGACGAATTCATCAAGCTCGGCTTCAAGCTCGGTTTCGGCGGTGCCATGACCTTCCCCCGCGCCAGCCGCATCCGCGAACTCGCCGCGACCCTGCCGCTAGCTGCCATCGTGCTCGAAACCGATGCGCCGGACATTCCGCCGGAGTGGAAAGTCGGCGCCCGCAACACGCCGGATCAGTTGCCGCGCATTGCCCTGGCGCTGGCCGGCCTGCGCGGCATTGCCGTCGAGGAAGTCGCCGCAGCCACCACGCGCAATGCGGCAGCCGTTCTTCCCGGCCTGGCGCCGATGCACTAAACTCTTTCCCAACCCCCCAACCCGATCCAGAAAAGGAGCAAGCCATGAGCACCACCGTAACCCTGCGCGGCACCCCCCTTCGCGTCGAGGGCGACCTGCCCGCCGTCGGCGCCAAGGCGCCCGATTTCAAGCTGACCAGCGGCGCGCTGGCCGAAGTTTCGCTCAAGGACTTCGCCGGCAAGCGCAAGGTCTTCAATATCTATCCGAGCATCGACACGCCGACCTGCGCCACTTCGACCCGCAAGTTCAACGAGGCCGCCGGCAAGCTGGCCAACACCGTCGTGCTGTGCGTTTCCGGCGACCTGCCGTTCGCGGCGAAGCGCTTCTGCGACATGGAAGGCCTGGCCAACGTCTCGCACCTGTCCACCTTCCGCAATCCCGGCTTCATGAAGGACTGGGGCGTGGCTTTCGCCGAAGGCCCGCTGCTCGGCCTCACGGTGCGCGCCGTGGTCGTGGTCGACGAGAACGACAAGGTGATCCACGCCGAGATGGTGCCGGAGATCGCGCAGGAGCCGAATTACGATGCGGCGCTGAAGGCATTGGGCTGATCGCAGCCCGGAGTCGGCGTGTCGCCAGCGCCGACTTTTTGCAGCGGTGACGTAAAAACGGGAGCCTCGGCTCCCGTTGTTTATGCCGTCGCGTCGCGGCTGGCGCGCTTGCGTTCGTGTTCCTTGAGGAAGCGCTTGCGTAAGCGGATCGATTTGGGCGTGATCTCGACCAGTTCGTCGTCGGCGATGAATTCGACGGCCGATTCGAGCGTCATCAGGATCGGCGGCACCAGGCGCACGGCTTCGTCGGTGCCGGAGGCGCGCACGTTGGTCAGCTGCTTGCCCTTGATCGGATTGACCACGAGGTCGTTGTCGCGGCTGTGGATGCCGATGATGATGCCTTCGTAGAGCGGGTCGCCGGGGCTGACGAACATGCGGCCGCGATCCTGCAGCTTCCATAGCGCGTAGGCGACGGCGGCGCCGTCGTCCTGCGAAATCAACACGCCGTTGCGGCGCTCGGCCATGATGCCGGCCATCGGGCCGTAGTCGTCGAAGATGTGGCTGGCCATGCCGGTGCCGCG
>CAZGQB010000448.1:0-1963 GCA_964527055.1 uncultured Sulfuritalea sp. | reverse complement strand
CCGAGCAGCGCGGACACTTCGGTACCGGCCAGGGTGTAGCGGTAGATGTTGTCGATGAAGAGCAGGATGTCCTTGCCTTCGTCGCGGAACTTCTCGGCCATGGTGAGGCCGGTCAGCGCCACGCGCAAACGGTTGCCGGGCGGCTCGTTCATCTGGCCGAAGACCATGGCCACCTTGTCGAGAACGCCGGACTCTTCCATCTCGTGGTAGAAGTCGTTGCCCTCACGGGTGCGCTCGCCGACGCCGGCGAACACCGAGTAGCCGCCGTAGGACTTGGCGATGTTGTTGATCAGTTCCATCATGTTTACGGTCTTGCCGACGCCGGCGCCGCCGAACAGGCCGATCTTGCCGCCCTTGGCAAACGGGCAGACCAGGTCGATCACCTTGATGCCGGTGGGCAGCAGGTCGACCGAGGGC
The DNA here is from genome assembly GCA_964527055.1 of uncultured Sulfuritalea sp. Taxonomy (GTDB): domain Bacteria; phylum Pseudomonadota; class Gammaproteobacteria; order Burkholderiales; family Rhodocyclaceae; genus Sulfuritalea. The sequence continues at coordinate 1,546 of CAZGQB010000448.1, read as the reverse complement.
GACAGTTCGTCGAACTTGGGCGCCTTGGAGTGGATCGGACGCAACTCGCCGCCCGGGATGGGGCCGGCTTCGTCGATCGGGCGACCCAGCACGTCCATGATGCGGCCCAGCGTGCCTGTGCCGACCGGTACCGAGATCGGGGCATGGGTGGGCTTCACCGACATGCCGCGGCGCAGGCCGTCGGAAGAACCCATCGCGATGGTGCGCACGATGCCGTCGCCGAGCTGCTGCTGCACTTCGAAGGTCAGCCCGGATTCGGCGTTGCCGGCATCGGCCTCGTCGAGGGTCAGGGCTTCAAATACCTTGGGCATGGCCTCGCGGGGGAACTTGATGTCCACCACCGCGCCGATGCACTGAACGATGTTTCCGTTGCTCATGGTCGTATCCTTAAATTAAATCCATTAACCCGCGATGGCCGCAGCGCCGCCGACGCGATTGCGATTTGGTCTCGTCATAACGTTCGCTGCGCTCACGTTAGCCTCGCCCAATCTAACCCGCAATCGCGGCAGCACCGCCGACGATCTCGGAGATTTCCTTGGTAATCGCCGCCTGGCGCGCCTTGTTGTAGATCAGTTGCAGTTCCTTGATCACGCTGCCCGCATTGTCGGTCGCCGCCTTCATCGCCACCATGCGCGCCGACTGTTCGGAGGCCATGTTTTCGGCGACGCCCTGGTAGATCAGCGCCTCGACGTAGCGTAGCAGCAACTCGTCGATCACGACCTGGGCATCCGGCTCGTAGAGGTAGTCCCAGCTCCGATCGGGGGTGCCCATGCGTTCGCCGGACAGCGGCAGCAGCGGCTCGATCACCGGCTCCTGCTTCATGGTATTGATGAAGCGGGTGTAGGCCAGATGGACGGCATCCAGCTCACCGTTGCGGAAGGCATCGATCATGACCTTGACCGGCCCGACCAGCTTGTCCAGGTGAGGCGTGTCGCCGAGGTGGGTGACATGCGAAATGACCTTGGCGCCGGCGCGCTGCATGAAGCCCAGCCCCTTGTTGCCGATGCAGGTGACCTGGATGTCGGTGACGCCGCCGGCCTGCCACTGACGCATGCTGGAAAGCGCCTGGCGCAGGACGTTGGTGTTGAGGCCGCCGCACAGGCCCTTGTCGGTGGTGACGACGATCAGGCCGACGCGCTTGACCTCCGCGACTTCTCCCCGGCTGAGGAAGGCATGGCGGTACTCGGTCACGTTGGCCTGCGAGAGATTGGCCGCCAGGCGGCGGATCTTCTCGCTGTAGGGGCGTGCGGCACGCATCCGTTCCTGCGCCTTGCGCATCTTGGACGCGGCCACCATTTCCATGGCCTTGGTGATCTTGCGCGTGTTCTGCACGCTCTTGATCTTGGTGCGGATTTCCTTGGAGCCTGCCATCGAAGTGCCCTTGGTTGCCTTGTCTCGGTGCGATCCCTGCGGTCTTCCTGCCTGCGCGTATCGAGCGGCGACTTGTCTTCCGCTCCGATACGGCTACCGCTGTCCCTACGCTAGTAGGTTCCTTCCTTCTTGAACGCCTTGATCGCCTCGTGCAGCTTCGCCTCGTCGTCCTTCG
>CAZGQB010000447.1:0-1979 GCA_964527055.1 uncultured Sulfuritalea sp. | reverse complement strand
TCTTCGATGTACACCGGAACGATTTTCTCCACCCTCGGTTCCCCGTCCGCCATTCTGGCCCTCTCCCTCGTGATCCCGGCCCGGCAGCCTAGCCGCCCAGGCCCTGCTTGCTTGTCGTCATTTTATCGGATAAAATGACGGTGACATGGCACCCCTGTTTTCACGGCTCTTAGTGCCGCCCAAGGGCTCGTTCTTCCTCTTCGGTCCGCGCGGGACCGGCAAAAGTACTTGGTTGCGCCTGGCGCTGCCCCAGGCCTACGTGGTGAATCTCCTGGATGAGTCCCGGTACCAGGCGTACCTGGCGGACGTCTCGCTTTTCGCCGGCGAACTTGCCACGCTGCGCCGCGGCTCGACGGTGATCGTGGACGAGATCCAGCGGCTGCCCCCGCTGCTGAACGAAGTGCACCGGCATATCGAAGAACGCGGCCTGCGATTCGCGCTCTGCGGTTCGAGCGCCCGGAAGCTGCGGGCGAGCGGCACCAACTTGCTTGCCGGCCGGGCCGTGCGGCGCGCAATGCACCCTCTGGTTCCAGAGGAACTCGGGCCGGCCTTCGATCTGGATGTGGTGTTGCGCTTCGGCAGCCTGCCGGTGATTTGGTCTGCACCCGACCGGAAGGACGCGTTGCTCGCGTACGCCCAGACCTACTTGCGCGACGAGATCCAGGCCGAGGCCCTGGTGCGCAACCTGCCCGGCTTTGCCCGGTTCTTGCCGGTCGCGGCGCTGTTTCACGGCCAGGTTATCAGTGTGGCCGGCCTGGCGCGCGACGCGCAGGTGGCGCGCGGAACGGCGCAGGGCTACATCTCGGTCCTCGAAGACACGCTGGTTGCGTATCTGCTCCCCGCCTTCGAGGCGCGGCTTCGAGTGCAGGAACGCAAGCACCCCAAGCTCTACTGGGTGGACACCGGCCTGCCGCGAGCGATCAAACAACAACTGGGTCCTCCCTCTGCCGAAGAGCGCGGCCACTTGTTCGAAGGCTGGCTTGCGACGGTACTGCGAGCCTATCGCGACTATCGCGAGGCGTTCGACGACTGGGCCTACTGGGCCCCCGGGAAACAGGCCTCGATCGAGGTCGACTTCCTGCTGCGCCGCGGCCAGAAGTTCGTGGCCATCGAAGCCAAGTCCAAGGCCAATCCCTCGAACCGCGACTTGAACGGGCTTCGCGCCATCGCTGAACTCCCGGGCCTAGTGCGCCGCATCCTGGTGTTTCGCGGCGAGCGGCGCATGAAGTCGGCTGACGGCATCGAAATGTGGCCGGTCCAGTACTTCTTGAACGAACTGGCGGCGGACCGGCTCTTCTGACCTGCGCGCCATCGCTTCGCGATGGCTTGCTACTAGACGTCCAGGTTTTCGACCTCGTGCGCGTTTTCTTCGATGAACCGGCGGCGGGGTTCCACTTCCTCGCCCATCAGAATCGTGAAAATGGATTCGGCTTCGACGGCGTCTTCCAGCGTCACCCGGCGCATGGTGCGGCCGGCCGGATTCATGGTGGTTTCCCACAGCTGCTCCGGGTTCATTTCGCCGAGACCTTTGTAGCGCTGCACGTACACGCCCTTGCCGTTGTTGCCGTACTCCGTCAACACCTTGTCGCGCTCGGAATCGCTGTAGGCGTACTTCACGCCCGAGCCCTTCTTGAGGCTGAACAACGGCGGCTGCGCGATGTACAGATGGCCGCGCTCGATCGCACCCTTCATGTGCCGGAAGAAAAACGTCAGGATCAGCGTGCGGATGTGCGCGCCGTCGACGTCGGCATCCGACAGGATGATGACCTTGTGGTATCGCAGCTTGGTGACATCGAACTCATCCTGGCCAATGCCGGTGCCGAGCGCCGTGATGATGTTGCGGATTTCCTCGTTCGCCAGCATCTTGTCGAGCCGGGCTTTTTCCACATTCAAGATCTTGCCCTTGAGCGGCACACTGGCCTGGAACACCCGGTCGCGGCCCATCTTGGCGGAACCGCCGGCCGAGTCGCCCTCGACCA
>CAZGQB010000446.1:0-1981 GCA_964527055.1 uncultured Sulfuritalea sp. | reverse complement strand
ATCGGTTCCGACCAGGTGGCCGCCAACGGAAACCAGCGCTTCGGCAAGCCGGGGACGCGTGAGAATGCCATCGCGCAACTGCGGCTGATGCGCGGCAAGGAGGTCATCTTCCATACCGGCCTGTGCCTGCTGGACAGCGCCAGCGGCCGGGTGCGCTCGTGTTGCGTTGACACCCATGTCGGCTTTCGCGACCTCGGCGATGCAGAAATCGATTCCTATCTGGACAAGGAAGATGCGCTCAACTGCGCCGGTAGCGCCAAATCCGAAGGCCTGGGCATTTCCCTGCTCTCCTACCTGCGCGGCGATGACCCCAACGCCCTGATCGGCCTGCCGCTGATCGCCTTGTGCGACATGCTGCGCGCCGAAGGCGTGGCTTTGCCGTAATCCGACCCCATGCCCGGCACGCTCTGGCTGTTGCCTGTCGCCCTCGGCGATGTCCCCTGGGAAAGCTGTTTGCCGGCCGCCACGCGCGAAGTTGCCTGCCGGCTGACGCATTTCGTCGCCGAGAATGCCAAGACGGCCCGTGCCGAATTCAGGCGCATCGGCCATCCGCTGCCCTTGCGCGCACTGGCGATCGAGCAGATGCCGGACAAACCGACAGCGACCGACATCGAACGCCTGCTGGCTCCGCTGCTGGCCGGCCACGACCTCGGCCTGATGTCGGAGGCCGGCTGCCCGGCGGTGGCCGATCCCGGCGCCCTGCTGGTGCAGCGTGCCCACGAACTGGGCATAACCGTCAAGCCACTGGTCGGCCCCTCCTCGCTGCTGCTGGCGCTGATGGCCTCCGGCCTCGATGGCCAGCGCTTCGCCTTCCATGGCTACCTGCCGGCGCGCGAACCGGAACGCAGCCGTCGCATCGTCGAACTGGAAGGGGAATCGGCGCGCAACCGGCAAACCCAGATATTCATCGAAACCCCCTACCGCAACAGTGTGCTGTTCAATGCCCTGCTGTCCGCATGCCGGCCGCGAACACGCCTGTGCATCGCGACCGACCTGACGCTGGACAGCGAACGGATCCATACCCGCCGCGCCAGAGACTGGAAGGTCGCCACGCCGCCCGATCTGGACAAGCGCCCCACGGTTTTCCTCATGCTGGCCGACTGAGATGACTTCCGCGATCAAACTGCTGCAGATCCTCGATTGGGATTCGCCGCGCCAGAATGCCCGCCTGCGGGAGGAACTGGCGGCCGGACTGCTGCAGCCGCAGGCCGCCATCGCACCCAAGTTCTTCTACGACCCGCTCGGCTCGCGCCTGTTCGAGGCGATCACCGAACTGCCCGAGTACTATCCGACCCGCACCGAAGCGGCGATTTTCGACGAACACCTGCCCGAGATTCGCCGTGTCCTGGGCGCCGACTTTTCACTGATCGACCTCGGTTGCGGCAGTTGCGCCAAGGCCGGCAGGCTGTTCCATGCCGGTGTCCTTCCCGCACACTACGTCGCGGTCGATATCTCCGTCGATTTCCTGCGCGATTCGCTGCAGAACCTGAAACGCGAATTGCCGGCCATCGACATGACCGGGCTGGGCCTGGATTTCACGGACGAACTGCGCTTGCCCGACGACCTGCCGCCGGAGCGGCGCATGTTCTTCTACCCCGGCTCCAGCATCGGTAATTTCAGTCCGGCCGATGCCCGCGCCTTCCTTGGCCGGATCGCGGCACGGATGGATTCCAGCGGCGGCCTGCTGATCGGGGTCGACCTGATCAAGGACAAGGCGCTGCTCGATGCCGCCTACGATGACCCGCTGGGTGTCACCGCGGCCTTCAACCGCAACCTGCTGCGCCACGTCAATGCCCGGCTCGATGCCGACTTTTCGATCGCCGACTGGCAGCACGTGGCCTTCTTCAACGAGACGGCGGCCCGCATCGAAATGCACCTCGAGGCGCGGCGCGCGCTCGACGCGAGTTGGCCGGCAGGCACAGGCCGCGCGATCCGGCGCTTTGTCGCCGGAGAACGCATCCACACCGAGAATTCGTACAAG
>CAZGQB010000445.1:0-1982 GCA_964527055.1 uncultured Sulfuritalea sp. | reverse complement strand
CATGACGACACGCTGGATGCCACCGGAACGGTCGGTCTTCCAGTTCTTGCCTTCGGCCAGCTTCTTTTCGTCGTCGGTCAGGTCGTCCCACCAGCCGAGCTTCTTCAACAGCACGTGGTCGAATTCCGGGTAGCCCATCTGCAGGTCGGCACCCTTGGAGGCCGAGCCGTCTTCGGCGAGCAGCGAAACACCATCCTTCTCGACGCCGAAATTGGCGCGGAAGTTGCCGCCGCCGTCCATGACGTGCTTGGAGGTGTCATACAGGTTGGGCGTGCCCGGGTGCTTCATTTCCGGCGTGCCGAAACACGGCCAGGGCAGACCGAAGTACTCACCATCACACGGACCGCCGTTCGCTTTCAGCGTCTTGACGTCGAAGGTGTGCATGTTCTGCATGTGCAGCTTCAGGCGCTCCGGCGACTGGCCGGTGTAGCCGATGGTCCACGTGCCCTTGTTGATCTCGCGCAGGATGTCCTCGACGTTCGGCTCGTCCCAGCCCTGCTTGTCCTTGTCGATCTTGATGTTCTTGCACAACTCCTTCTCGAAGCCGAACTTCTTGGCGAAGGCGTACATGATGGTGTGGTCGGGTTTGGATTCGAACAGCGGTTCGATGACCTTCTCGCGCCACTGGATGGAGCGGTTCGATGCGGTGGCCGAGCCGTGGGTTTCGAACTGGGTGCAGGCCGGCAGCAGGTAGACGCCGTCCTTGCGCATCATCGCCGCCATGGCGGCACTGGCCGACGGGTAGGGATCGATGACGACCAGCATGTCGAGCTTCTTCATCGCCTCGACCATTTCCAGACCGCGCGTCTGGCTGTTCGGCGCCATGCCCCAATAGATGACGGCGCGAATGTTCGAGTCCTGGTCGATGGCTTCGTTGTTTTCCAGCACGCCGTCGATCCAGCGCGACACGGTGATGCCGGATTTCTCCATCATCCCCTGCGAGGCGAACTGGCTCTTGACCCATTCGTAATCGACGCCCCACACGGCGCACCAGTGCTTCCAGGAGCCGGCTGCCAGGCCGTAGTAGCCGGGCAGAGAATCGGGATTGGGGCCGACGTCGGTGGCGCCCTGCACGTTGTCGTGGCCGCGGAAGATGTTGGTGCCGCCGCCGGAGACACCGACGTTGCCGAGCACGAGTTGCAGGATGCACATGGCGCGGACGTTGGCGTTACCGATCGTGTGCTGGGTCTGGCCCATGCACCAGACGACGGTCGACGGTTTGTTCTTGGCCAGCATCTCGGCGATGCGGAAGACTTCGGCCTCGGGGATGCCGGTGACGTCCTGGACCTTGTCCGGCGTCCACTTCATGACCTCTTCCTTGACCTTGTCGATGCCGTGCACGCGGGCCTTCAGGTAATCCTTGTCTTCCCAGCCGTTCTTGAAGATGTGGTAGAGCATGCCCCAGATGAACGGGATGTCGGTGCCGGAGCGGATGCGTGAATAGATATCGGCCTTGGCGGCGGTCCGGGTAAAGCGCGGATCGACAACCGCCATCTTGCAGCCGTTTTCCTTGGCGTGCAGCATGTGCAGCATGGAGACCGGGTGGGCTTCGGCGGCATTCGAGCCGATGTACAACGCAGCCTTGGAAAACTGCATGTCGTTGTACGAATTGGTCATCGCCCCATAGCCCCAGGTATTGGCGACGCCGGCGACCGTGGTCGAGTGGCAGATGCGGGCCTGGTGGTCCATGTTGTTGGTGCCGAAGAAGGACACGAACTTGCGCAGCAGGTAAGCCTGCTCGTTGCTGTGCTTTGACGAGCCGATCCAGTAAGTGGCGTCCGGGCCGCTTTCCTTCCTGATCGCCAGCAGCTTGTCGCCGACTTCGTTGAGCGCCTGCTCCCAGCTGATCCGCTTGTACTTGCCATCGACGAGTTTCATCGGGTACTTCAGGCGATGCTCGCCGTGGCCGTGCTCGCGCACCGAGGCGCCCTTGGCGCAGTGCGCGCCGAGGTTGATCGGCGAATCGAAGACCGGCTCCTGGC
>CAZGQB010000444.1:0-1988 GCA_964527055.1 uncultured Sulfuritalea sp. | reverse complement strand
CTGCGTCGGGCGATAGCTGGCGCGCAGCGCGCGGGAACCGAGGAACGATGCGCCCGACGTCAGCGCCGTCGCACCCGCGGCAGAACCGGCGGCGGCGGCACCGCCGGCGAACAGCCCGCCGACGTTGAGCGCCGGAAAGAGTATTTGCGCCGCCACCGCGACCAGTACGCTGGCGGCGACATTCTCGTCGTGATGGCCGCCGATGATATGGCACATTTCCCGCGCCAGGATGAAGGCCAGAACCGCGTCGTCGAGACTCATGCGCTGCAACTCGCGATAGACGATCACCGTGCCGCCGGCACTCGATGCCGCGCCGGGCTCGGCCTTGTCGACGACGATGAACTCGAAGCGCGGGAAGCGCAGATACAGGTCGGCATGCTGGCGAAAGGCGGATACCGCCAGTCGCCGTCCGAGCGCAAGGACGCGCTGGTCAAAAGCCCTGTCCGCGACGCACTGCGCGTCCTGGCATACCGGCGCATCCGCGGCCGTGACCAGCTGCAGGTGCATGTCGAACTCGGAATAGGCGGCGCTGAAACCCTGCAACGGAGCCGGCGCCACCAGTTGCGAACGCCCCTCGGGCGACGTTGCGCACGCGGTGATGAATGGCAGCAGGAACAGCGGAAGCAGGACACGCGACATGGTCAGTCCCCGAAGAACTGGGGAAACTGTCGCTCCTGAGCGGCCTCTTGTCAATACTCCCCGGCGGCGGCGACGCCGGCCAAACGTTCGAGCACGCGCTCCCGGCCCAGCACTTCCAGCACCGCATCGATCGATGGCGACTGCGGCAGGCCCAGCAAGGCGACACGCAGGGGAATCGCCAGTTGCGCCATCTTCAGGCCGGACTCGGCAGCCGTCTGCTTGACCGCCTGCCCCAGCTCCGCGGCCTGCCAGGCGCAGGACGCCAGGCGTCCGCTCAGGGCCGCCAGACCGGCGAGCGCCGCTCCCGTGAAATGCTGGGCGCGCATTTCGGGCGTCGGCTCCGGCGCCAGGAAAAAGGGATGGATGGCATCCGCCAGTTCGTTAAGGTTGCCGACGCGATCCCGGTACAAAGCCGCGACCACCGCCACGTCGGGGCCGCCGGCGACCGCCACGCCCTGCCGCGCCAGCCTGCGCGTCGCCTCGGCGGCGAGCCGCTGCGGAGCCGCCAGTTTCAGGTAGTGCGCATTGAGCCAGTTGAGTTTTTCGGTGTTGAACTGCGCGGCCGAGGATGTGATGTGGTCCAGGTCGAACCACTTTACGAAATGTTCCATGTCGAACACCTCGTCGTCGCCGTGCGACCAGCCCAGCCGCGCCAGGTAGTTCAGCACCGCCTCGGGCAGGTAGCCGTCCGCGTCGTACTCCATGACCGACACGGCGCCATGGCGCTTCGACAGCTTTTGCCCGTCGTCGCCGAGGATCATCGACAGGTGCGCATATTCCGGTATCGGCGCACCGAGCGCCTGCAGCAGGTTGATCTGGCGCGGCGTGTTGTTGACATGGTCGTCGCCGCGGATCACGTGTGTGATGTCCATGTCGCGGTCGTCGACCACGACGCAGAAATTGTAGGTCGGCGTGCCGTCGGCGCGGGCTATGATGAAGTCATCGAGTTCGTCGTTGGCAAATTCGATGCGCCCCTTGACCCGGTCCTGCCAGGCCACCACGCCGCCGGTCGGATTGCTGAAACGGACCACCGGCTTGACACCCGACGGCGGGGTCGGCAGCGTCTTTCCCGCTTGCGGCCGCCAGCGTCCGTCGTAACGGGGCTTTTCCTTGCGCGCCTCCTGCTCGGCGCGCAAGGCATCGAGTTCCTCTTTCGACATGTAGCAGTGATAGGCGGTACCCGCCGCCACCATCTCGCTGATCACCTGCCGGTATCGATCCATGCGCTGCATCTGGTAGAACGGCCCCTCGTCGTGGGCCAATCCCAGCCACTGCATGCCGTCGAGGATCGCCTGCACCGCCTCCGGCGTCGAACGCGCGACGTCGGTGTCCTCGATGCGCAGGATGAA
>CAZGQB010000443.1:0-1996 GCA_964527055.1 uncultured Sulfuritalea sp. | reverse complement strand
GCGCTCGACCTGTTCGTCTTCGGCGGGCGCAAGGCGCACAAGGTTTCCGCCAGGGAAGCCGCGGCCTGGGTCGCCGTCTGGGTCTCCCTGGCGCTCACCTTCGCCGCCCTGCTCTGGTGGTACCTGAACGACACCCAGGGCGCCGAGGTGGCGCGCACCAAGACGCTCGAGTTCCTCACCGGCTACCTGATCGAGAAGTCGCTGTCGGTGGACAACATGTTCGTCTTCGTCATGATCTTCAGCTACTTCGCCGTGCCGCCGGAACTGCAGCGCCGCGTGCTGCTCTACGGCGTGCTCGGCGCCATCGTCATGCGCGCCGGCATGATCTTCGCCGGCGTCTGGCTGGTGCAGCAGTTCGCCTGGATCCTCTATGTCTTCGGCGCCTTCCTGCTCATCACCGGCATCAAGATGTTCATCTTCGCCGAGGCCGAGCCCGACCTCGAAAAGAACCCGCTGCTGCGCTGGCTGCGCGGGCACCTGCGCATCACGCCCGCGTTCCATGGCGAGAAATTCTTCGTGCGCCAGAACGGCATCCTCTGGGCGACGCCGATGTTCCTCGTGCTGGTGCTGATCGAAGCCAGCGACCTGGTGTTCGCGGTGGACAGCATCCCGGCCATCTTCGCCGTGACCACCGACCCCTTCATCGTGTTCACCTCCAACATCTTCGCCATCATGGGCCTGCGCGCGCTCTACTTCCTGCTCGCCGACATGGCCGACCGCTTCCACCTGCTCAAGTACGGCCTGGCCCTCGTGCTGGTCTTCATCGGCGGCAAGATGCTGGCCATGCCCTGGTTCCACATGCCGATCCAGTGGTCGCTGACCATCGTCGGCAGCATCATCGCCGTCTCGGTGGTGGCCAGCCTTGCGCTGTCCAAGCCGCGATCGGCCCTCGCCGGAGAAAAAGCATGACTACGCCACCGTAACCCCGGTTAACGACGGTGGTGCCCTTGGGCCCGCCGTAACGCCAGTACCGACTTTTTCTTCGCAACGCCAAAAGGAGACGCAAATGAACCTGACTACCCAACGCGAACAAGCCATCGCCCTGCCCCGCGGCGGCGAGGAATCCCTGCTCGCCACCAACAAGGTGATCCGCAACACTTACCTGCTGCTGTCGATGACGCTGGCCTTTTCGGCTGTCGTCGCCGGGATTTCCGTCGCGCTCAAGCTGCCCCACCCGGGCATCATCCTGACCCTGGTCGGTTTCTTCGGACTGCTGTTCGGCATCACCAAAATGCGCAACAGCGCCATGGCCATCCCGCTCGTGTTCGTGCTGACCGGTTTCATGGGCTATACCCTCGGCCCGGTGATCAATCGCTACCTCGGCATGCCCAACGGCGGCGAGATCGTCATGCAGGCGATGGGCGCCACCGCCGTGATCTTCATCGGCCTGTCGGCCTACGCGCTGACCACGAAGAAGGACTTCAGCTTCATGGGCGGCTTCCTGATGGTCGGCATCCTGGTCGCCTTTGTCGCCAGCCTGGCGGCGATCTTCCTCGAGATTCCGGCGTTGTCGCTCGCCATCTCCGCCGCCTTCGTGCTGCTGATGTCCGGCCTGATCCTGTTCGAGACCAGCAACATCATCCACGGCGGCGAAACCAACTACGTGATGGCCACGGTGTCGCTGTTCGTCTCGATCTTCAACCTCTTCACCAGCCTGCTGCATCTGCTGGGCTTCATGAACGGAGACGATTGAACGCGATGTCCGCATTGAGCCGGCGCCTGCGGGCGCTGGCGCCAAGCCGCGCGCAACTCGAGGCCAATCCGTGGCTGCGCCGGCTGGCGCCGTATCTCGCCGAGCCGAAACTGTGGTGCTGGTCGCGCCGCGGCGTGGCCATGGGCATGGCGATCGGCCTGTTCATCGGCTTCCTGATCCCCATCGCCCAGATCCTGCTTGCCGCGGCGGCGGCGGTGGTGCTGCGCGCCAACGTGCCGATCGCCGCCGCCGGCACGCTGGTGACCAACCCGCTCACCGTCCCGGCGATCTACTACGGCGCCT
>CAZGQB010000442.1:0-1996 GCA_964527055.1 uncultured Sulfuritalea sp. | reverse complement strand
AAGTGGCGCAGCGCCTGGCGCACGAGATCAAGAATCCGCTGACGCCGATCCAGCTTTCGGCCGAGCGGCTGCAATTGAAGCTGGCCGACCAGTTGACCGGCGCCTCGCGCGAACTTCTGGATCGGGCGACGCAGACCATCGTCAACCAGGTCGAGGCGATGAAGAACATGGTCAATGACTTCCGCGACTATGCGCGCACGCCCCTGCCGCAGCTCGCCCCGCTCGATCTGGCGGCGCTGCTGGGCGAGGTACTGGGTCTTTACGAGGAGTCGCGCGCCGCGATCGCCGTAGCGCCGGCGCCGACTTCCCTGCCGTTGGTGCTGGCCGATGCCAACCAGTTGCGCCAGGTGCTGCACAATGTGCTGACCAACGCCCAGGATGCCCTCGCCGGGGTCGCCGATGCGCGGATTGCCATTACCATGGCGCAGGACGCCGGGCGCGTGCGGCTGACGGTCAGGGACAATGGCCCGGGCTTTCCGCCGCAGATTCTCGCGCGCGCCTTCGAGCCCTACGTCACGACGAAATCGAAAGGGACCGGGCTTGGCCTGGCGATCGTGAAAAAAATTGTGGATGATCATGGCGGCGAGATCCGGCTCGCCAGCGATCATGGTGGAGAGGTCAGCATCTGGTTGCCGCTGGCAACGCAGCTTGCGGCAAAAGGGGTTTAGGAAAATGCCGAAAATACTGGTGGTGGATGACGAAGTCGGGATCCGCGAACTGCTCTCGGAAATCCTGCGCGACGAGGGCCATGACGTCCAGCTCGCGGAAAATGCCGCGGGAGCGAGGGCGGCGCGCGAGGCCGGGCGTCCCGACATGGTCCTGCTCGACATCTGGATGCCCGATACCGATGGCATCACGCTGCTGAAGGAGTGGTCGGGCAACGGCCAGCTCAACATGCCGGTGGTGATGATGTCGGGCCACGCCACGATCGACACGGCGGTGGAAGCGACGCGGATCGGCGCGCTGGATTTCCTGGAGAAGCCGATCGGCATGCAGAAGCTGCTGGCGGCGGTGAAGAAGGCGCTCGAACGCGGCGCCCGCCATGTCGGCGGCGGCCTGTCGCTGGGCGCCTTCGCCCGCCCCGGGCCCTTGCGCGACCTCAAGCGCCGGCTGGACCAGGTGCTGGCCAAGAGTCCGCTGCTGCTGCTGCGTTCGGCGCCGGGCGGCATCGTCGAACTGGTGGCACGCTCGGCGCAGGTCGCCGGCAAGCCATGGATCGACCTGGCGCACGAAGCCAATCCGCTCAGCACCGAGATGCTGCAACGTGCCGCGGGCGGCGTGTTGTGGTGCGAGGAACTGGCGCGCCTGACCCGCCTGCAGCAGAAAAACCTGCTGTTCGCCGCCGAACGCCTCGACCGTTACAGCCTGCGCCTGGTTGTCGCCACGACGCACAGCAGCGCGGAACTGCTGGCCCTGGGCTGGGACGAGGGCGGGCTCGTTCGCCTGTTCGAAACCGGCCTCGGCGTGCCCGGCCTGGCCGAACTCAAGGACGAAGTACCCGACATCGCCACCCACCTGCTGACCCAGTTGATGGAGAACGACGAAGTGCCGCGGCGGCGGTTTTCCAGCGCCGCGCTGAACGCCCTGCGCCAGCACGCCTGGAGCGGCGGTTACGGCGAACTCAAGAGCGCGGTGAAATCGCTGGCGCTGGCCAGCCTGGGCGAGGAAATCGGCGAGGACGAGGTGCTGCAACTGCTGGCACCGGCGGGGGAGCCGAACCTGGCGCCGGCGGGCCTCGCGCCGGAAGTCATCGAGCTGCCGCTGCGCGAGGCGCGCGAGGCCTTCGAGCGCATGTACTTCGAATTCCACCTGGCCAGGGACGGCGGCAACATGACGCGCCTGGCGGAAAAGACCGGACTGGAACGCACCCACCTGTATCGCAAGCTGAAAGACCTGGGGCTCCGTTAACGTGAAACAACCTGATCGGAGGCACCGGTGACATCCGAGCGTAGCGAGCTAATCAATAGCCTCCCCGCGAGGGGAGGACGGGAGGGGC
>CAZGQB010000441.1:0-2010 GCA_964527055.1 uncultured Sulfuritalea sp. | reverse complement strand
TCCACACCGGCCCGCGCCAGTTGGAATTGCCGCCGAACATGCCGCTGTCCGATTCGGCCGGCTCGTAGTCGAGCTCGAACTCCTGGCCTTCGAGCCGCAGCACGAACGGGTGTTCGGCATGGCGGCGCGACACCGAGCGCACGCCGTGCGGCGACAGCAGCCCGGCCGGGTCGAGCACGTGCGCCAGCATGCGCTGCAGCTTGTGTGCATCGACCAGCGCCAGGCGGATGCGCTGGTTCACGCCGCGGTGCGTGAGGTCGGCCAGGTTGCCCAGCAGCTCGGGCCGGTTCTGCCTGAACCAGGTGAAGCGCTCGCGGAAGTCGCGGAAGCCCTTGAACGATTCCGGGTCGCCGACGGCGATGGCAAACAGCGGGATCAGCCCGGCGATGGTGACGGCGTCGATGCGGCAGCTGCTGCCGTCGGGCATCTTCAGCAGGTCGAAGTAGTAGCCCTGGTCCTCGCTCCACAGGCCGGGGCCGTGTTCGCCGGCGCGGTTGACGGCCGCGCCGATGTAGACGAAGTGCTCGAAGAACTTGGTCGCCACGTCCTCGTAGGCCGGGTTGTCGCTGGCCAGCTCCAGCGCGATGACCAGCATGTTCAGGCAGTAGGTCGCCATCCAGCTGGTGCCGTCGGCCTGCTCCAGCCGCCCGCCCGAGGGCAGCTGCGCGCTGCGGTCGAAGGCGCTGACGTTGTCCAGCCCGAGGAAGCCGCCTTCGAACAGGTTGTTGCCTTCTTCGTCCTTGCGGTTCACCCACCAGGTGAAGTTGATCAGCAGCTTCTGGAAGATGCGCTCCAGGAACAGCCGGTCCATGCGCCCGGTCATCTTCTGCTCGATCTGGCAGATGCGGATCGCCGCCCAGGCATGCACCGGCGGATTGACGTCGCCGAAGTTCCATTCGTAGGCCGGGATCTGGCCGTTGGGGTGCATGTACCACTCGCGCGTCAGCAGCGTCAGCTGCTGCTTGGCGAAGTCGGCGTCGATCAGCGCGAAGGCCACGCAGTGAAAGGCCATGTCCCACGAGGCGAACCAGGGGTACTCCCACTTGTCGGGCATCGACAGCACGTCGGCCGCGTCCAGGTGCCACCAGCCGTGATTGCGGCCGCGCTTGCGCGCTGCGGGCGGCGCCGGGGCGGTGGGGTCGCCGGCCAGCCAGCGCTCGACGAAATAGTGGTAGTACTGCTTGCTCCACAGCATGCCGGCGAAGGCCTGGCGCTGTACGTTGCGCAGGTCCTCGGGCATCTCGAAGGGCGTGATCCGTCGGTAGAAGGCATCGGCCTCGGCGATGCGCTGCGCGAACAGCGCATCGAACCCGGCGCCCAGCGACGGTGCCGTGCTGCCGTCTGGGCCCAGATGCAGGCGGACGACCCAGGTCTCGCCGGGCGCCAGCTCGCGGCGGTAGTGCGGCGCGGCCTTGCTGCCGATGTGGTTCGGGTTCACCGCGTCGGCGTGTCCGCCGACCACGACCTCGTGAAACGCGTCCTTGACGTGGCCGCCGCCGGTCTGGCCCCACAGCCGCTTGGCGTTGCTCTCGTTTTCGGTGAACAGCAGTTCCTCGGGCGCGTCGAAGTGCAGCGCGAAGGGCGCCAGGCCGGCATGCGTGGCCACCAGCTTGTGCGGCTGCGCCGGGTCGGGTGCGATGCGCGGGCGTTCGCAGCCGGGCGTCCACGACCAGTCGTTGCGGAACCACAGCGTCGGCAGCAGGTGGAGCAGGGCGGGCTCGGGACCGCGGTTGATGGCGCTGATGCGCACCAGCATCTGCTCCGGCCCGTCCTTCGCGTATTCGATGAAGACATCGAAGTAGCGGTCGGCGTCGAAGATGCCGGTGTCCAGCAGTTCGTACTCAGGCTCCAGCCGGCTGCGGCGCCGGTTCTCCTGCAGCAGCTGTTCGTAGGGGAAGGCCTGCTGCGGGTACTTGTACAGGAACTTCATGTACGCATGGCTGGGCAGGTTGTCGAGGTAGAAGTAGTACTCCTTCACGTCCTCGCCATGGTTGCCTTCGGGGCCGCTCA
>CAZGQB010000440.1:0-2014 GCA_964527055.1 uncultured Sulfuritalea sp. | reverse complement strand
TGCGGCGTGCCGGTGCAGATCACGTCGCCGGGCAGCAGGGTCATGAAGCGCGAGACGTAGCTGACGATTTCGGCGCAGGAAAAGATCATGTCCGACGTGCTGGAATCCTGCATGCGTTCGCCATTGACCTCCAGCCACAGGCGCAGCGCCTGCGGGTCGGCGACCTCGTCCTTCGTCACCAGCCAGGGGCCGATGGGGCCGAAGCTGTCGCAACCCTTGCCCTTGTCCCACTGGCCGCCGCGTTCGAGCTGGAACGCGCGCTCGGAAACGTCGTGGAACACGCAGTAGCCGGCAAGGTGGTCGAGCGCGTTGGCCTCGCTGACCCGGCGCGCCTCGCGGCCGATGACCAGCCCCAGTTCGACTTCCCAGTCGAGCTTGGTGCTGTCGACCGGCTTCACGATCGGGTCGTCGGGGCCGCAGATGCAGGTGGTGGCCTTCATGAACATCACCGGCTCGGCGGGGATGGGCATCTTCGCTTCGAGGGCATGGGCGCGGTAGTTGAGGCCGATGCCGACGATCTTGGATATGCCGGTGAAGGGCACGCCGTAACGCGGCTTGCCGCGCACTGCCGGCAGCGCGGCGTGATCGAGTGCGCGCAGGCGCTTCCGGCCGGCGGCGGAGAGTTCGTCCCAGCCGATGTCGGCGGCATGGGCGGAGAGGTCGCGCAGCGTGCCGTCGGCGGCGATCAGGCCGGGTTTTTCGCGGCCATTGGGGCCGTAGCGGACAAGTTTCATGCTGTCTCCTTTTCAGGGTGCGGACTTCTGCTTCTTGCCGCGCCAGATCGCGTCCGGCTGCTGCTCCAGGGTTTCCGCCAGCAGGCGCAGCGCATCGGCGGCGCGGGCGATTTCCTTCAGCGCGGCATTGAGGTTGTCGACCGTCGGCGAATCCTGCTCGGCCAGCTTGCGCGCCGCCGGCGCGGCGCGGGCCAGTTCCTCGCTGGCCTGGGTCATGCCGGCGACCAGGCGCGAATCGGGCTGCGCCAGCTGGGCGACGCGATCGGCCGCGGTGTCGAGCCTGGCCAGCGCGGACTGCGCCGCCAGCAGCGCCTTGTTCATCTCGGCCAGGTTGTCGCGCGCGTCCTTGAGCAGCGGGCCGCCCTGGGCATCGAAGCGCCGGGCCAGCGATTCGAGGTGGCGCAGCGTGGCGTCGAGGCGCCGCGGTAGGTCCTGCGTCGCCTGCGCCGACACCAGCTTGTTCACCGCACTGCTGATGGCGGCCACGTCGGCGAGGAACTGGTCCATGGGGAAGCCTTCGAGCTTGGTCGCCAGCTCCTGGGCGGCGGTGCGGATGGTCGGAATCTCGCTGAGATCGGGATCCAGCGCGGCGAAGATCGCCGGTTTGTCCGGATGGAAATCGAGGTCGACGTACAGCTGGCCGGTAAGCAGGCTCTGCAGCCGCAAGCGGCCGCGCAGGCCGCGGTCGACCAGTTGGCGGACGGTGGCGCGATCGCGCAGGTCGACGTTTTCGCCGCCGTGGGTGTGCACGACGTGGGGTTGCACTTCGATCATGACCGGCACCAGGAAACGCTGGCTGTGCGCATCGAGCCCGAGCTGGATCTGCTTTACGGTGCCGACCTTGACGCCGAGGAACACCACCGGCGCGCCGACCTGCAGCCCTTGCGCCGCGCCCGTGAAGTACAGCACGTGCTGGCGGCGCTCGCCGAACCAGCTGCCGCCCGCCAGCAGCAGGGTGGCGGCGATCGCCAGCGCGAGCGCGCCGAGGACGAAAACGCCGATCAGGGTGGGGTTGGCTTTTCTGCTCATGGCGTCTGCGCCGGAAGGTTGGGGCGTGGGGGCGGTGCCTCGCCGCCCCGCGTGAGGAAATGGCGGACCTTGGGGTGGCCGTTCTTTAGTGCGTCCTGCGGATGTCCGGTGGCGATCATGGTGCGGCTTTCGGTATCGAGGTAGATCGAATTGTTGCCGATGCTGAGGATGCTGGCCAGTTCGTGGGTGATGACGACGATCAGGGTGGGGTTGGCTTTTCTGCTCATGGCGTCTGCGCCGGAAGGTTGGGG
>CAZGQB010000439.1:0-2014 GCA_964527055.1 uncultured Sulfuritalea sp. | reverse complement strand
GCCGAGAACAGCAGGCTCTGGCGCTGCGAGGGCAGCAGGGCGAGGATGCGCTTGATGTCGGGGATGAAGCCCATGTCGAGCATGCGGTCGGCTTCGTCGAGCACCAGCACTTCGACCTGGGAGAGGTTGATCGACTTCTGCTCGATGTGGTCGAGCAGCCGGCCGGGCGTGGCGATGACCACTTCGATACCGCGGCGCAGCTCCATCTGCTGCGGCCGGATGTCGACGCCGCCATACACGCACACCGAGCGCAGCGGCAGGTGCTTGCTGTAGGTCTTGACCGACTCGAACACCTGCATCGCCAGCTCGCGGGTGGGGGCGAGGATCAGCGCACGCGTCTGGTGGCGGGCAGGCGAGGTGCTGGTGCTGGCGTGGCGGGCGATGCGGTGCAGCAACGGCAGCGTGAAGCCGGCGGTCTTGCCGGTGCCCGTCTGGGCGCCGCCCATGACGTCCTTGCCGGACATGATGATGGGGATGGCCTGGGCCTGGATCGGCGTCGGGTGCGTGTAGCCCGCATCCCTTACCGCGCGCAGCAACTCCGGCAGCAGGCCGAGGTCGTCGAAGCTTATGCGGGGAGGCTCGGAAGTCGGCGCCGGTGCTACGGCGGCTGCGTCGACGGGAAATGCGGGGGTGATGCTTGTGTCGTTGTCGTTCAATGGAACTCCTGAATCGGCCGCTTCGCGGCCCACGGCCGGCTTTGCACAGCCAGCCGGCTGCGGCGGCGCAAAGCATGCTTTGCGAAACCCCGCCTCGCCCCTTTTCAGGGGAACCGGTTCAGGCGGCGAAGCGCTTGCGGGAAATGCGGCGGAATGCCGAATCGGGCGCCAACCGGCAGGGCGCGCAAGCCTCGTATTGTATTACAGGCCGCGGCCGGCCGTGGCACCCGCTGCGGCGCAGCTCACTTGAACAGTCCCTTGATGGCAGAGCCGGTCTTGGCGGCTGCGCCGGATTGCAGCAACTTCTCGAAGTTCACCGTCCCAGCGAGTTTTGCCGTCAAGGCGGCGGCCACCTGCTGCCCCAGCTCACCGGGAGTCAGGCCACCCCTGGCCTTGCCGAGGTTCCTCAGGGTGATGTCCGGCAGCGCGACGCCGACGGTCTTGCTTCCCATCAGGGCGGCACTGGCCTGCGCTTTGGCCTGGCGGATGGTGAGTTCTTCGACGATGAGCTTCTGGCCGCCCTTCTTCTTGTTGGTGGCGGAACCGAGATAGCCCGCTATGTTTTTCTGGATGGCATCGAAGTTGGTCATCGCGCTGCCCAACTCGTAATTCAACTCGGGTGCGACGATGGCAATGCGGCGAATCACGACGACATCGCGTGTGACCGATGCAACGTCGATGTCGACATCGATGCGCCCTATCTTCATCGCATACGCTGTCCTGAAGCCTGCCGGATTGCCGATGAAGAGGTTGCCGAGCGTGCCCTTGCCGTCGGTGGCTGAGATTTTGACTTCATCGACGCTGACCTTTGCCTGGGTCATGGCGCTGCCATAATTCGCGATGGCGCTCTTGATCAGGCCGTCGATGTTGCTGGAAAGCCAGAACACCGCGGCACCGATGATGGCGATGATGACGAGCAGGATGGCGGCGAACTTCTTCATGAGGTGGTTCCCAATAGGCTTAGCGTGGCGTGCAACAAGGGGTGGTCCGGGTCGCCGAGGGCTTCCACGCTCGCCAGGTGATGGCGACCGGGCAGGGGCAGGTTGCGCCGGAAACAGTGCGGCCAGGCCTCGCGGATGAGGCCGTTCTGGCGCTTGAACTCGCTGCTTTCGTCGCCGCCGACGGCCGTGATCAGGGGCAGGGGAAGTGCGGGGCGATAGGCGACCGGGCTGACCCGCTGCGCGGTCGCATCATCCAGCCGGAGGTCGTCCTGCAGGAAGGGGGTGCGGACCAGGGGTTGCAGGTCGTACAGCCCGGAAATGCAGGTCGCGCCGCGCAGCAGGTTCCGCGGCAGGTCGCCCGCCATCAGCGGCCAGTCGGCCGCCAGCATCATGGCGGCAAGATGCGCGCTGGCACTT
>CAZGQB010000438.1:0-2039 GCA_964527055.1 uncultured Sulfuritalea sp. | reverse complement strand
CTCAGCCATGGCGTCAAGGTGCTGGTCGACCCCACGAGCCTGCCCTATCTGGCCGGCACCGAGCTCGACTACGCGCGCGAGGGCCTCAACGAGGGCTTCAAGTTCAACAACCCGAACGTCAAGGACGCATGCGGTTGCGGCGAGTCTTTCAATACCTGATGCCCGCCTGACCGATTCGCGATGACCACGTTCGACCTGAATTTCGCTGCCGACCACTTCACGCTGTTCGGCCTGCCGCACGTGCAGGCGCTCGACCAGGAAAGCCTCGACAACGCGTTTCGCGCCGTGCAGTCGCAGGTGCATCCGGACAAGCACGCGCATGCGGCCGAGTCCGACCGGCGGCTGGCCATGCAGTGGGCGACGCGCATCAACGAGGCCTACCAGACGCTGAAGTCGCCGGGCAGGCGCGCCCGCTACCTGCTGCAACTGCTGGGCCACGATCCGCAGATCGAAAGCAACACGGCGATGCCGGCGGAATTCCTGGTGAGCCAGATGGAATTGCGCGAGGCCGTCGCAGAGGCCCGCAGCGCGGCCGACGAGGATGCGCTGGATACGGTTCGCGTCCGTCTGCTGGGCGAGATCCGGACGGAATACGAGCGGCTGACGGGATTGATCGACACGGACCGTGATCTGGTAGCGGCCTCCAATCTGGTCCGGCAACTGATGTTCCAGGAAAAACTGCTGAACGAAATCGACGACGCGCTCGAAGCCGTCACTGCTTAGAAAACCATGGCACTACTTCAAATAGCGGAGCCGGGAGAATCCGCGGCACCCCACGAACATCGTCTGGCCGTCGGCATCGACCTCGGCACCACCAATACCCTGGTCGCCACGGTCAGGAGCGGCATGAGCGTGGTGCTCAATGACCTCAAGGGCCGGCCGCTGCTGCCTTCGGTAGTCAGTTATGCCGCCGACGGGACTGTCGCCGTGGGCTATGGCGCGGAGGCCAAGCAGTCCGTCGATCCGAAGAACACCATCGTGTCGGTCAAGCGCTTCATGGGACGCGGCCGGCGCGACATCGCCCACATCGAAACCCTGCCTTACGACTTCCTCGATGCCGAAGGCATGGTCAAGCTGAAGACCGCTGCCGGCATCAAGAGTCCCGTGGAAATTTCGGCCGAGATCCTGAAGACCGTGCGCAACCGGGCCGAAGCCTCGCTGGGCGGCGAACTCACAGGCGCCGTGATTACGGTACCGGCCTATTTCGACGATGCACAGCGCCAGGCCACCAAGGATGCCGCGCGCCTGGCCGGCATCAACGTGTTGCGCCTGCTCAACGAACCGACCGCCGCCGCGATCGCCTATGGCCTCGACAATTCGGCCGAAGGCATCTACGCCGTGTTCGATCTCGGTGGCGGCACCTTCGACATTTCCATCCTGCGCCTGTCGAAAGGCGTATTCGAGGTCATGGCCACCGGCGGCGATTCCGCCCTGGGCGGCGACGATTTCGACCACCGCGTGTTCTGCTGGATCATCGAACAGGCCCAACTGGCGCCGCTTTCGCTGCAGGATGCGCGACTGCTGCAGATGCGCGCCCGCGAAGCCAAGGAACAACTTTCCCAGCACGGGCAGGCACCGATCACCGTCAAGCTCGGCAGCGGCGAGTATGTCGATCTGGTGCTGACCACCGAAGTCTTCACCGAAATCACCCGCACCCTGGTGCAGAAAGCCATCACGCCGACCAAAAAAGCCTTGCGCGATGCCGGGCTCACCGTGGCCGACGTGCGCGGCGTGGTCATGGTCGGCGGCTCGACGCGGATGCCGCAGATCCAGCACGCGGTGGCCGATCTTTTCAAGCAGGAGCCGCTCAACAACCTCGACCCGGAGAAGGTGGTCGCGCTCGGCGCGGCAACCCAGGCCAACCTGCTGGCCGGCAACCGCGCGGCGGGCGACGACTGGCTGCTGCTCGACGTGATTCCCCTGTCGCTCGGGCTGGAGACCATGGGCGGCCTGGTGGAAAAAGTCATCCCGCGCAACTCGACGATCCCCGTCGCGCGCGCGCAGGAATTCACCACCTTCAAGGACGGCCAGACCGCGAT
>CAZGQB010000437.1:0-2050 GCA_964527055.1 uncultured Sulfuritalea sp. | reverse complement strand
CGACGGTGGCCCCCCGGCGGCGTCGGTGTCGCTCATAGGCCGACCAGTCTGGCAGCCCACCAGGGTTGGGGCGTTCGCGTCAATTGTCGCTGCGGCCTCGTCGAGGGCTTGAGGTGGACGCTGCCGGTCCGATGGGAGAGGCGGGCGCCGAAGCAGCAGAGGGGGAGCCGTGACCGATCCAGGCCGACCGGGGGACCGACGGGTGGACCAGCGCTGCGAGGTGCTCCTGCAGCTCGCGGTGACCGAGGGTGAGTGGGGCAACGCCGTCGAGGCCCGTGACCTGCTCGCCGCAGCCGAGTGCGAGGCCTGGCGCAGCGACCGCCCCGACCTGCTCCTCGCCGTGCGCCGGGCCTGCGTCCGGGCCAACCGGCGGCGGACCGCGCGCCTCGCCGCGGCCGGCCGCGGCGCCACGCAACCTGACTAACGTCTGACCTCCGCCGACGTGGATCGGCGACTCACGGGAGGCGCTGGTGGGCGCAGTAAGAGGGCACGGCCGGGGCGCGCGACCTCGCCGTCGGCTGGTCGTGGCGTTGGGCCTGGGCGTCGGGGTGATCGCTCTGGTCGCCGGGCTCGTGCCGCCGCGGCCTGCGACGGCCCGTCCCGTCCCCCCTGCCCCCGGCCTCGAGCCCATCGTGCTCGTCCATGGCCTCCACGACTCCAGCGCGGCGTTCACCACCATGCTTCAGCGGTTCCGGGACGCCGGCGTGCCCGACGACCGCCTGTGGGCGTGGAACTACGACTCCCGGCAGTCCAACGTCGAGTCCGCCGACGACTTCGCCGCCTTCGTCACCGGGGTTCGCGTCGAGACCGGCGCGGCGCGCGTGGACGTCGTGGCCCACTCCATGGGGGCGCTCCCGACGCGCTGGTGCATCCGCTTCGGGCCCTGCCGGCGGGTGGTGGACGACTGGGTCTCGCTGGCCGGGCCCAACCACGGCTCGAACATCACCGTCACCTGCCTGCTCTTCCCCGGCGAGGATGGGTGCCCCGAGATGGCGATCGGGTCGTCCTTCCTGCGCCAGCTCAACGAGGGCGACGAGACCCCCGGCCAGGTCGACTACACCACCGTCCGCACGACCGCCGACCAGATCATCTCGCCCAGCGACTCGACCGAGCTCGCCGGCGCCGCCAACCTCGTGTTCGACGGTCTCGCCCACAACGACCTGCTGACCGAGCCGGCCGTGTTCGCCCCGCGGCGCTCACAGGTGCCGACTGGCTGGTCGTACGGATCTGGGAGCACACCGAAGTTGACGTGGCCGTCGACGAGGTGGTGTCGGCGATCGATTCGCAGCGGGCCCGCATCGCTCCCAGCCATCCACGCCAGGAGAGGTGACCGCCGCGGATCGATCACCCAGATGACCCGTGGTGGTCCCCTGGGTCACCGAGGCGGAGGCAAGGGGTCCGGTGCACCCTGATGGGTCAGCTAGGGCCAGCGGTCGTGGTGAGGGCCGCCGTTAGGGTTTGTGCGTGGACGACGGGGAGCCGGACCAGGGCGACGAGTGCCTCGAGGTCGGCGCGGCCAAGACCGCCGCCGCTGGCGTGCCCGGCGTGATCGCCGGGGGGCGCATGGCCCTGACGCAGATGGGGGTGCGGCGAGGGACGAAGACCCTCCTGAAGCTCAACCAGGCCGGCGGCTTCGACTGCCCGGGCTGCGCCTGGCCCGAGGAGGCCCCCGCAGGGGCCCGAGCGGCCCGGCAGAGCGGGAGACCCGCGAGGTCGCACGCGGAGTTCTGCGAGAACGGCATGAAGGCCGTGGCCGAGGAGGCCACCACCCGCCGGATCGGCCGGGAGTTCTTCGCCGCGCACAGCGTCGCCGACCTCGCCGGTCGCAGCGACCACTGGCTGGGCAGCCGGGGGCGCCTCACCGAGCCGATGGTCAGGCGCCCCGGGTCCGACCACTACGAGCCCATCTCCTGGGACGACGCCTTCGAGCTGATCGCCACCGAGCTGAACGCCGTCGCCCACCCCGACCGGGCGGTCTTCTACACCTCGGGGCGCACCAGCAACGAGGCCGCCTTCGCTTACCAGCTGTTCGTGCGCCAGTTCGGCACCA
>CAZGQB010000436.1:0-2063 GCA_964527055.1 uncultured Sulfuritalea sp. | reverse complement strand
AGCACCACCCTGCCGCGCTGAGCCCGCCTTGAACGTCGTCATCCTCGCCGCGGGCAAGGGCAAGCGGATGCATTCCGACCTGCCCAAGGTCCTGCATCCGCTGGCGGGGAAGCCCCTGCTGGCTCATGTCATCGATAGCGCACGGGAACTGGGCGCGGAGAAGATCTGCGTGGTCCATGGTCACGGCGGCGAACAGGTGCGTCCCGCCCTAGATGCGCCGGACCTCGCCTGGGCCTTGCAGGAACCGCAGCTCGGCACCGGCCATGCGGTCATGCAAGCCCTGCCGCACCTTGCCGTTGCCGTATCGCCGGCGCCGACTTTTACCCTGGTGCTGTATGGCGACGTACCCCTGACCCGCGCTTCGACCTTGCGGCGCCTGATCGAAGCGGCCGGCAGCGACAAGCTGGCACTGCTCACTGCATACCTCGACAATCCTCGCGGCTATGGCCGCATCGTGCGCGTGGATGGCCGGGTCGTGCGCATCGTCGAAGAGAAGGATGCCGACGATGCCGAGCGCGCGATCACTGAAGTCAACACCGGCATCCTCGTCGCGCCTACCGCAGCACTGGCGCGCTGGCTGCCTGCGCTGGGCAATCGCAACGCGCAGGGCGAGTACTACCTGACCGACATCGTCGCCATGGCAGTCAGCGAGAGTATGCCGGTGGCGACCGCGCATCCCGATGCCACCTGGGAAACCGAGGGCGTGAACAGCAAGCTGCAACTGGCGGCGCTGGAGCGCGTGCACCAGCGCAATGTCGCCGAAGGCCTGATGACCGCCGGCGTGACGCTGGCGGACCCGGCGCGCATCGACGTGCGCGGCGAGCTGCTGTGCGGGCGCGACGTCGCGATCGACGTCAATTGCGTGTTCGAAGGCCGCGTCGAGCTCGCGGACGGGGTGTCGATCGCCGCCAACTGCGTGCTGAAGAACTGCCGCATCGGCCGCGGCGCCCGCATTGCCCCCTTCTGCCACATCGAGGATGCGGTGGTCGGCGAGCAGTCCATCATTGGTCCTTATGCCCGGCTGCGCCCCGGCGCCGAACTCGGTCGCGACGTGCATGTCGGCAACTTCGTCGAGGTCAAGAACTCGACCATCGCCGACCATTCCAAGGCCAACCACCTCGCCTACATCGGCGATGCCACCATCGGCAGCCGCGTCAATGTCGGTGCCGGCACCATCACCTGCAACTACGATGGCGCCAACAAGTTCCGCACCGTGATCGAGGATGACGCGTTCATCGGTTCGGACACGCAGCTGGTGGCGCCGGTCACCGTCGGCCGTGGCGCCACGCTGGGCGCGGGAACTACGCTGACGCGCGATGCACCGCCGGACCAGCTGACCGTTTCGCGCGCGAAACAGATGTCGATTCCCGGCTGGAAGCGGCCGATGAAAAAGAAGTAAGCCATGTGCGGCATCGTCGCGGCGGTTGCTGCGCGCAACATCGTTCCGGTGCTGATCGAAGGCCTGATGAAGCTGGAGTATCGCGGCTACGACTCGGCTGGCCTGGCGCTGCTCAATCCGACGCTGACGCGCTTGCGCAGCGTCGGTCGCGTCGCCGAACTCGCCGCGCAGGCGGCGGGGCAGGTCGCCCATCACGGCATCGCCCACACCCGCTGGGCCACGCACGGCGTGCCCTCCGAGCGCAACGCCCATCCGCACGTTTCCGCCGGCCTTGCCGTGGTGCATAACGGCATCATCGAAAACTACGCCGAGCTCAAGCAGGAACTGATCGTGGATGGTTACGTGTTCAACTCGGATACCGACACCGAAGTCATCGCCCACCTGATCCAGCACACCTTGAAGTCGACGCCCGACCTGTTCGAGGCAGTGCGACTGGCCACGGCGCGCCTGATCGGCGCCTATGCGATTGCCGTGGTCCAGGAGTGGAACGACGCCATCGTCGTTGCCCGTCATGGCGCGCCCCTGTTGCTGGGTTTGGGCGACGACGGCAACTATGCCGCTTCCGATGCGTCGGCCCTGCTGCAGGTGACGCGGCGCATGATCTACCTTGAAGACGGCGACGTCGCCGAACTGCGGCGCGACGGCGTGCGAATAGTCGGCGCCG
>CAZGQB010000435.1:0-2067 GCA_964527055.1 uncultured Sulfuritalea sp. | reverse complement strand
GGTTGATGCGCGGCCGGCCATCGACGAACGCCCACAGCAGGCTGTCCAGGCTGCCGCCCTGCTCATGAAGTTCGAGTGTGGCGCGCGCGTTGGCGATGCTGGCGGCAATCTTCAGCCGGTTGCGGACGATGCCGGCATCGCCCAGCAGGCGCGCCACGTCGCGTTCATCGTAGCGGGCGATGCGCGCCGCGTCGAAATTGTCATAGGCGCGGCGGTAGTTCTCGCGCTTCCTGAGGATGGTGAGCCACGACAGCCCGGCCTGGGCGCCTTCCAGGATGAGGAACTCGAACAGCGTGCGCTCGTCATGGCAGGGCACGCCCCACTCGGTGTCGTGGTAGGCGACGTAGAGCGGGTCGGTGCCGCACCACGGGCAGCGCGCCGCATCGCCGGCGCTGTGCGTCCCTTCGGGAACTTTCGCCATTCAGTTGAGCACCAGGATCCCGCGCTTGAGCCCGGGGTCTTCGGGATGCGCCGAGAGGACGAAGCCGAGGCTGGCGACGAAGGCCAGCATCCGCGTGTTCTCCGAGAGAAAGTCGCCGTGCATGTACCTGAGCCCGGCAGCCCGCGCGGTGTCGATCAGGGTAGCCATCAGGCGTCGCGCCAGGCCCTTGCCCTGCCAGTCGTCGGCGACGACGATGGCGAACTCGCAGGATTCGCCGTCCGGGCTGGTGGCGTAGCGGACCACGCCGACTTCCTTCTCCGCACCGGCGACGTCGATCGTGGCGACATACGCCATCTCGCGGTCGTAGTCGATCTGGGTGAGCCGGACCAGCTGCGCCGGCGAGACTTCGCGGATGGTATTCATGAAGCGCATGTAACGCGATTCGGCCGACAGGGCCTTGACGAATTCCTGCTCCATGCGCACATCCTCGGGCCGGATCGGGCGGATCCGGACCTGGGTGCCGTCCTTGGCCTGGTAGCCGGTCTCCAGGTGCGACGGGTAGGGATGGATCGCCATGTGGTCGTAGCGGCCGGCGGTGATCGGCAGGTTCTCGATGGTGATGCGCGCATCGACCGCCACCGCGCCGTTCTCGTCGACGATCAGCGGGTTGATGTCCATCGCGCTGATCCAGGGCAATTCGCAGACCATGGCGGAAACGCTCAGCAGTATGGCCTCGATCGCCGCCATGCTGACCGGCGGCATGTTGCGGAACTGGCCGAGGCGCGCATTGGTGCGCGTCGAGGCCAGCATGTCGGCGACGAGGAAGGAATTCAGCGGCGGCAGGGCCACCGCGCGCTCGCTGTTGTAGGCCTCGACACCGGTGCCGCCGGGGCCGAAGACGATGGTCGGGCCGAAGACCTGGTCGCGCATCATGCCGACCACCAGTTCGCGGCCGTTGGCTTTCTGGATCATCGGTTCGATGGCGATGCCGTTGATCTGCGCATCGGGACGATTCCTCTTCACGCCGTCCATGATCTCCAGCCAGGCGTCGCGCACGGCGGCAAGGCTGCCGAGGTTCAGGCGCACGCCGCCGCAATCGCTCTTGTGCGCGATCTGCGGCGAATCGACTTTCATCACCACCGGCAGCCCGAGTTCTTCCGCCAGCACCATGGCTTCCGAGGCGGAACGGGCCACCATGGTCTGCGCGATGGGGATCCTGAAGGCGGAGAGGATCGCCTTCGATTCCATTTCGCTGAGGATCTTGCGCCCTTCCATCAGCGCGGTTTCGATCACCAGGCGCGCCGATTCCAGGCGCGGCGGCGCCTGCTCGGAAATCGAGGGCGGCGTCTGCATCAGCAACTGCCGGTTGCGGTAATAGTTGGAGACATGCGAGAACAGGTCGACCGCCGGTTCCGGCGTGCGGAAAGTTGGAATCCCGGCGCCCTGGAACAGCTTGCGCGCTTCGTTCACCTGGTCCTCGCCCATCCAGCAGGTGACCAGGGGTTTGTCGCTCTGGCGCGAAATCTCGATCACCGTGCGTGCCGCCTGGGTGGGATCGGTCATGGCCTGGGGCGTCAGGATCGCCAGCACGCCGTCAACCCCGTCGTCATCGAGACAGGCCTGCAGCGCCGCGCCGTAGCGGCCCGGGTCGGCATCGCCGAGGATGTCGATGTGGTTGGCCTGCG
>CAZGQB010000434.1:0-2068 GCA_964527055.1 uncultured Sulfuritalea sp. | reverse complement strand
CCTTCGCCGTCCATGGACTCGATGAAGGCGATGTCCATTTCGGGAATCTCCGGCGCCGTGACCAGCTTGTAGTCGCGGAAGTTGGGATTCTTCATGACCCCATCTTGCATGATCAGGTCTTCGGTGAAGGCATAGCCCTGGCCCATGACCACGCCGCCTTCGATCTGGCCCTCGATGCCGAGCCGGTTCAGCACGCGGCCGACATCGTGGGCGCCGGTAACTTTCACCAGCTTGATGAAGCCGGTGTCGGTATCGACCTCGATTTCTACCACCTGGGTGCCCCAAGCGTAGGCCGCGGAGACGTCGCCCTTGAAACCCTTGTCCTGGTGCACGCTGGGCGGCTCGTAGTAGAACGTCGTCATCACCAGTTCGGCCTTGTCCTGGAAGTGCAGGTTGCGCAGCAGCTTGGACACTTCGACGATGGCTTCGCCGCTGTCGCCGCGGATGACGAAGCCGCCGCGCAGGTCGAGCTCGGCCTCGGCGACGCCATATTTCTTTGCCGCCACGGCAAGGATCTTGGCCTTGGCCTTCTTCGCCGCGCCGATCGCCGAATTGCCGGCGATGAAGGTGGTGCGGCTGGCATGCACGCCGACGTCCCACGGCGTGATCGCGGTGTCATTGTTGACCACGGTGATGGCCGAGATCGGCAGGCCGAGTTCCTCGCAGACCAGTTGCGAGAGCACGGTTTCCGAGCCCTGGCCGATTTCCGAGGCGCCGGTGATCAGCGTCACGTTGGCGAAGTCGTCCATCTTGAGGATGGTGCCGCAGCCGTCCGAGGGATAGATCTTGGCGCCGCCGCCGACGTGCAGCATCGAGGCCATGCCGATGCCGCGCTTGATGTTGCCGGGCTTCTTCTGGTTGGCGCGGTTTTCGGCGAACTTGCGCGAGAAGTCGCTGCGCGTCGCTGCCGTGGTGATGCATTCCTTGAAGCCGCAGCTCTTGAAGCTCATGCCCTGGCCGGTGACCTCGCCGGCCTCCTGGGCGTTCTTCATGCGGAACTCCAGCGGGTCCATGCCGATCGCCTCGGCCAGCATGTCCATGTGCTGTTCGATGGCAAAGGTGGCCTGCAGGTTGCCGTAGCCCCGGAAGGACCCGGCGTAGGGGTTGTTGGTGTACACCGCCGCCGTGTGGTAATCGCAATGCGGCACGCGGTAGAGCGAAGAGAAGGTCTGCATCATGACGAAGGGCGTGGTGGCGCCCCAGGAGGTGTAGGCGCCATTGTCGTGCAGGGTGTGCACGGTGCGGAAGGTCAGCGTGCCGTCCTTCTTGCAGCCGCTGCGCAGGGTCAGCAGCACGGGCTGGCGCGTCGGCGAGGCGAGGAATTCCTCCTCGCGGGTGAACAGCATCTTCACCGGGCGCTTGGCGGCGCGGGCCAGGTAGAGGCAGATCACCTCGAACGGGTAGATGTCGAGCTTGGAGCCGAAGCCGCCGCCGATCGGCGGCTGGATGATGCGGATGCGCGCCGGGTCGATGTGGAGGTATTCGGCGAACTCGCGCTTGTGCAGGAAGGGCACCTGGGTGTTCGAGTACATCAGCACGTTGCCCGAGGCGTCGAACTCGGCGATCATGCCCGAGACACCCATGCAGCAGTGCGTCACGTAGTGCAGCTTGAAGGTGTCCTCGATCACCACGTCGGATTCGGCCTCGCCCTGCACGACGTCGCCGTGGGCATAGTCGAAGCGCATGGCGATGTTGTCGGGCTTGCCCTTGTGCGCGATCGAGGTTCCCTGTTTCAGGTGCAGGTGGGTGCCGTCGGCGCCGTGCGGCTCGGGGTGGATCAGGATGGCATCCGGCCTGATGGCGTCTTCGGGATCGCCGATCACCGGCAGGTCCTCGTACTCGACCTTGATCAGCTTCAGCGCGGCCTCGGCAATTTCTTCGGATTCGGCGGCGACTGCGGCGATCTCGTCGCGCTGGCTGCGCACGCGGCCGACCTTGAGCGGGAAGTGGTCCTTGGCGACGCCGATCGGGCGCTGGTCGGGGATGTCGGCGGCGGTGATGACGACGTGCACGCCGGGCAGGACTTTCGCCGCCGATGTGTCGATCGACTTGATCAGGGCATGGATGC
>CAZGQB010000433.1:0-2081 GCA_964527055.1 uncultured Sulfuritalea sp. | reverse complement strand
CGCGAAGGCAAGCGGTGATACTGGTCGATACATCGATCTGGATCGACCACTTGCGCAACGGTAATCCGGCACTGGCTGCCTTGCTGCAAAACGAAGCCGTCTGCACCCACGACTTCGTGATCGGCGAACTGGCTTGCGGCAACCTGCGCAACCGGGCGGAAGTGGTGGGCCTGCTGCAGTCCCTGCCGCGATTGGCGGCGGCCACCGAAGACGAAACCCAGTTCTTCATCGAGCAGCAGGATTTGATGGGCCGCGGCATCGGCTACATCGATGCCCACCTGCTTGCCGCTGCCGTGATCCGGGGCGTGCCGATATGGACCAAAGACAAGCGCCTCATGACCGTGGCGGAAGAAAAGGGCTGGGCTTGTTCGCCGCGGCATTGATCGCCGTGGCCAGGCGTGGTTTGCTTTATTGCATGTCAAGCGTATAGTTATAACAATGTTAAATATTGCTTGAGGCAAGCATGCGCACCTCCATTCGCAAGATCGGCAATTCACAGGGAGTATTGATCCCGAAGCCCATGCTGGCCGAGACCGGCCTTGATGCCGATGTCGATATCTCCGTGGAGAACGGCACCATCGTTCTTCGTCCCACTCGGGATCACCAGCCGCGGGCCGGCTGGGCCGTCGCGGCACGTGAAATCGCCGCACAAGGTGCCGATGTCCCGGTCTGGCCGGAGTTCACCAATTCGGGGGATGCGGAACTGAAATGGTGAAGGTGAAACGCGGTGAAATCTGGCTGGCCGCGCTCGATCCTGCCGTCGGGGCTGAAATCCAGAAGACGCGCCCCTGCGTGATCGTCTCACCGCCCGAACTTCACGACTGGCTGCGCACCGTGCTGGTCGCTCCCATGACCACCGGCAGTCATCCGGCGCCGTTCCGCATTCCCGTCGGCTTCGGCGGGAAGAAGGGTCTGATCCTGCCGGAACAGATGCGCGCGCTCGACAGGGCGCGACTCGTCAAGCGCGTGGGCAAGGTGGATGCGGCAACCCTCTCCGCACTTCTGGGCGTGCTGCGAGATACCTTTGAGGAATAGTCGCTCATGAAAGCCGGCGCTGGCGGGACGGCGGGACCGGCCATCAGCCGCCATTCCGGGGCCGCGCAGCGGAACCCGGAATCCAGCGTCCTTCGCCAAACGCCGCTGGATTCCCGCGTTCGCGGGAATGTCCGCAACGGGCACCAAAGACTCGCTCGGGCCGCAGGCCATGGCATCGAATGCAACACAATGAATTTTCAATCACGGAATCAGGATCGCCGAAACAGCGCATGAACTACGAACTCCTCATCGGTCTGCGCTACACGCGCGCCCAGCCGCGCGAAGGCGTTTCCAACCGCTTCATCTCGTTCATTGCGCTGATTTCCATGCTCGGGCTGGCGCTCGGCGTCGCCGCCCTGATCGTGGTCCTGTCGGTGATGAACGGCTTCCAGAAGGAGCTGCGCGAGCGCATCCTGGGCGTGGTTTCGCACGTCCAGGTCAGCAGCCAGAGCGGCGAACTGGCCGACTGGAGCAAGGTGCTGCAGGGCGCCGCGCAGCACCCGCGGGTCAAGGCGGCGGCGCCTTACGTGCAGGCCCAGGGCATGCTGAGCTACGACGGCCAGGTGCGCGGCATGATGGTGCGCGGCATCCTGCCCGAGGCAGAGGACAAGGTGGCCGACTTCGGCAGCTACATGAAGTCGGGCCGGCTCGATGCCTTGCGGCCCGGCGAATTCGGCATGGTGCTCGGCAGCGAACTGGCGCGCGCGCTGCGCGTCGTGCCTGGCGACAAGGTGACGCTGCTGGCGCCGCAGGGACTGGTGACGCCGGCCGCCATCCTGCCGCGGGTCAAGCAGTTCCGCGTCACCGGCATCTTCGAGGCCGGCATGTTCGAATTCGATTCCGGCCTGGCGCTGATCCACATGGCCGATGCGCAAAAACTCTACCGCATGGGCGACAACGTTTCCGGCGTCCGCCTCAAGCTGGGCGACCTGTTCTCGGCGCCGCAAATCGCCCGGACCCTGTATGCCGTGTTGCCGCCGGACACCTACATCACCGACTGGACGCGGACCCACGCCAATTTCTTCCGCGCGGTGCAGATCGAAAAG
>CAZGQB010000432.1:0-2085 GCA_964527055.1 uncultured Sulfuritalea sp. | reverse complement strand
CCCAGCTTGCCGACCACGACGCCGGCAGCTAGATTGGCCTGGCGCATGGCTTGCGACAGTGCCAGACCGCTGCCCAGCATGACCGCCAGCGTTGCAATCACCGTGTCGCCGGCACCGCTGACATCATAAACCTCGCGCGCCAGGGCCGGCTCATGCGTCGTTCCGGCGTCTGAAAACAGCGTCATCCCTTCCTCGCTGCGGGTGACCAGCAAGGCTTCCAGTTGCAGTTCGCGGCGCAGGCGATCGGCCTTTTGCGCAAGTTCCGCGTCGTCTTTCCAGCGGCCGGCCACGGCGCGAAACTCGGACCGATTCGGCGTCAGCAGCGTTGCGCCGGTATAGCGGGCGTAGTCCTCGCCCTTGGGATCGACCAATACCTGCTTGCCGGCGGCGCGGGCCAGGGAAATCATTTCCGTGATATGGGCGAGGCCGCCTTTGCCGTAATCGGAGAGGATCACCACGTCGCAGTTGGCCAGGCGCGATTCGAAATCCGCCAGCTTGGCCTGCAGGACCTCGTGATCCGGCGCATTTTCGAAATCGATGCGCAGCAATTGCTGCTGGCGGCCGACCACGCGCAGCTTGACGGTGGTGCTGAGCCGTGCATCCTCGTGCAGGCTGCAGTCGATGCCGAAGCTGCCCAGCAAGCCTGCCAGCGTCCGGCCCGCTTCGTCGGCGCCGACCACAGACAGCAGCGTCACGCGCGCACCCAGCGCCGCGCAGTTGCGCGCCACGTTGGCGGCGCCGCCCGGGCGTTCTTCGCTGCGCTCGACCTTGACCACGGGCACCGGCGCTTCCGGAGAAATGCGCGAGACATCACCGAACCAGTAACGGTCCAGCATCACGTCGCCGACGATCAGGATTCGGGTGGCGGAGGTATCGGGAATCGTTTTCATGACCGCCCCATGGCGAAATACTGCGGCGCACTCATTTTCATGTTTTTCAGGGGGTAATGTCGAATTCTTCGGTGCGCTTGGGCGGATAGGTTTCCCAGCCGCCGCAACCGGGGCAGCGCCAGTAGAACTGGCGCGCCTTGAAGCCGCAGGCGTCGCAGCGGTAGCGGGCGACCCGGCGCGTGTGGGAATGGATCAGATTCTTCATCAGCTCCAGGTCCGGGCGACGCTCCGGCGGTGCGCCGAGGATCTGCGCCTCGAGCAGCTTGTCGAGTCCGAGCAGCGTCGGGTTGCGCCGCAACTCGTCGCGCACCAGCACATAGGCGGCCTCGGCTCCGCCATTGTCGAGTTCGGCCCTGAACACCGAATCGAGCAAATCGAGCGAGGGATGGCGTTCCAGCCAGCCGCGCAGCAGCTGGATGCCCTGCTCCAGTCGTCCCAGCTGGATGTGGGTGGCCATCAGCTTTTCCGCGGCCAGCGCGAGATACACGGGATTCTGCTGTTCGACGCGTTTCCAGTAGTCGATCGCCGTCTCGCCGTCGCCGACTTTTGCCGCCAGGTCGCCGAGCAGGAGCGTGGCGCGAACGCACTTGCGGTTGGCCGCCAGGGCTTCGTCGAGCAGGCGCTTCGCTGCATCGTGCCGGTCGTGCAGCATTTCGTTGGCCGCCAACTCGCAGCGGAACTCGGCGATCGCCTTTTGCCACAGGTGGTCGGAATGGTTGGGCATGGCTTCGGCAATGGCCGCGGCCTTGGCCCACTCCTTTTCCTGCTGGTAGATTTCCAGCAGGTTTTTCAGCGCTTCCTCGTCGCGCTCCGTACCGCGCAGCTTTACGAAGATTTCCTCGGCGCGATCGAGCAGGCCGGCCTTCAGGTAGTCCTGGCCGAGTTCCGAAAGGGCATGCAGGCGCTGGGTCGCGGACAGGCCGTCGCGTTCGATCAGGTTCTGGTGGACGCGGATGGCGCGGTCGGTTTCACCGCGCCGGCGAAACAGGCTGCCCAGCGCGAAATGCAGTTCGATGGTCTCCGGATCGACGCGTGCCGCCTCGATGAAGGCCTCGATGGCCTGGTCCGGTTGTTCATTGAGGAGGAAGTTCAGGCCCTTGAAATAGGAGCGCGGCAGGGCGCGCGACTCTTTCAGGAGCTGCTTGATGTCGATGCGGGCAGCAATCCAGCCGAGTCCGAAAAAGACCAGCAGGAC
>CAZGQB010000431.1:0-2110 GCA_964527055.1 uncultured Sulfuritalea sp. | reverse complement strand
GACGACCTCAACCCGGAACTGTTCCGGCGCGTGATCCTCGGCTACGGCCAGTTCGGCGTGATCACCGAGGCGACGCTGAAGATCCGGCCCTACACGCCGCTGCGCATGCACTATTACTACTACTCGACATTGCGCGAGGCGATCGAGGATTTGCAGATGCTGGACAGCAACGATGCCAGCGACTACTCGGGCATCCTCACCATCATGGACTGCGCGGTGAACCTGCTGGTGGCCTTCGATTCCGACGAGCGCGAGGCGGCCTTCAAGGCGAACTGGGCAGGGCGCCTGCGCGGCCACGGCGAATTCGGCTTCGCCCTGTGCATGCTCCGCCACTACGCGCTGCGGCCGTGGCGGCTGGGCGAGGCGCTCTACCTGCTGAAGCGCAAGCAGGCCGTGTTCCCCGAGTTCCGCCGCCCCGAATTCCACCGCGACGGGCGCATGGACGACCGTACGGTGGTCTTTTCGCGCGCGGTGTGGAAGCACTGGGGCTCGCGCACCATGGTGATCCCCGACCTCGCCACTCCGGCGGAAAAGTTCGTCGAGGCGGTGGAGCGCGGCAACGCGGTCTGCCGCAAGTATTTCCGCCACTACACGCTTTACTGCGTCGGCATCAAGCTGCGTGCCGACCATGCGCCGCATTACGAGATGTCCTGCGTGCCGCCCGGCGCCGAAGGCTGGGCCTACGGCTGCGAGTTCGAACCGATGATCGAAGACGAGGTGTACAGCCGCGACCATTTCCAGTCCTTCAAGAACGCCATCTACGACATCGGCGTGGATCTCGGCGCCAGCTATTACCGCTTCGGCGGCATGATGAAGGGCTACATCCGCCGCATCTTCGGCGACGCGCTGGTGGACCGCCACCTGGCCCTGAAGCGCGCGGCCGACCCGGCCATGATCCTCAACCGCGACGTGATCTTCTGATGTGTTCGAACGCCCATCCCCGCGACTACCCGGCCTGCAATGGCTGCAGCCTGTGCCGCCTGGTCTGCCCGATGTGGCGCGCGCGACGCGATCCGCGCTACAGCCCGGAAGGCATCGCCAAGGCGCGGCAGAACGGTGCACAGGCGGCGGAGCTGGCCGCGGTGCTCGATGCCTGCGTGCTGTGCGGTGCCTGCGACCCGGTCTGCCCGGAAAGCATCGCGCTGAGCGACATGATCCTCGAGCTGCGCCACGAGCTGGCCGGCGATCTTGCCCCGGCCGCCGCGCCCGAGGCCGAGCCGATGCCGGCCGGCGCCCTGCTGCTGCCCGGCATCGCCCTTCGCGCCGATCCCGCGCTGCTGGACCGCGTGCAGGCGTTGCTCGGGCTGCGCCTTGCCACCGACGACGGCGCCGACATCGCGCTGACGCTGGAAGCGGGCGGCACGGTCGGTGCGGCACGCCGGCGGCGCTTCCTCGACATGCTTGACGGCCGTACGCTGGTGGTCGGCGACGGCCTGCTGCTGCGCTGGCTGCGCGACGAGCTCCACGGCGCCCGCCTGCAGGGCCTGGGCGAGGCCCTGGGCAACCTGCCGGCGCTGCGCCGCCGTGTCGCCGGCGCCGACTTTTACGTGATCGAGGCGCGCGCCTACCATGCCGACCATGCCCGGCTGGTCGCGCACTACGACGGCCTGCGCAAGGAAACCGGCTGCACCATGAACCTCGACCTGCAGCGCATCGCGATCCCGGCCAACGACGAAGCCGAGGTACGCTGGATGCTCAAGGGCCGGCAGCCGGCGCGCATCGTGGTCGAGAACCCGGGCGAGCGCGAGATCCTGCGCCGTGTCACCGATGCGCCGGTGCTGCACCTGGCCGAACTGGCCGCGCCGAACGAGGAAATTCATCATGCGTGATGTCGATGTAATCATCGTCGGCGCCAGCCTCGCCGCCGCCGCTGCCGCCAAGCGCACGGTCGACGCCGGGCTGGAAACCGTGATCCTGGAGCGCAAGGAATTGCCGCGCCACAAGATCTGCAGCGGCATCCTCTCGCCGCGCGGGCACCGCTTCCTGCTGGAAAACTTCGGTCCGCTGCCGCGCGAGGCGCTGCACGAGCCGACCTCCTGCCGCGGCGTGACCTTCCATTTCCCCTGTCGCGTCGAGATGCCGATGGATTTCTTCCACGGCACCACGCCCC
>CAZGQB010000430.1:0-2112 GCA_964527055.1 uncultured Sulfuritalea sp. | reverse complement strand
ATGCGTTGATCACCGGAAACTTCTTCAGCGCGGCGACCGCGGCCTTGACGAAGAAGGACATGAAGCCGAGCTTGACACCGTGCTCCTTTTCGAACTTGTCCTGGTACTTCTTGCGCATTTCCATCACCGGTGCCATGTTCACCTCGTTGAAGGTGGTCAGGATGGCATTGGTGGATTGCGACTGCACCAGACGTTCGGCGACGCGGGCGCGCAGGCGCGTCATCGGCACACGCTGCTCCGGGCGGTCGGCGATGATGGCGTCGGCATTGATCACGCCGGGCTGCGGCAGGGCCGCCTTGGGCGCAGAAGTCGGCGCCGGCGGCACGGCGGCTATTGCCGCCGGAACGGCCGGCGCGGCGCTCCTGGCAGCGCCACTGACGTCTTCCTTGAGAATGCGGCCGCCACGCCCGGAGCCCTGAACGTCCGCGGCCGAGATGCCCTTCTCGTCCATGATCTTGCGCGCCGCCGGCATTGCCGTTGCCGCCACGGCTGCGGGAGTCGCCGCAGGGGTCGCAGCCGGTTTGGCGGCGGCGGGCACGGCTGCAGCGGCTTTGGCTTCGGTGTCGATCCGGGCGATGACTTCGCCCGAGGTCACCGACTCGCCGTTCTGCTTGATGATATTGACGATCACGCCGGCATCAGGCGCCGGCAGTTCGAGCACGACCTTGTCGGTTTCGATATCGATAAGGTTCTGGTCGCGGGCAACGGCGTCACCCTCCTTGACGTGCCAGGCCGACAGGGTGGCTTCGGCCACCGATTCGGACAGTTGCGGGACTTTGACTTCGATGATCATGGTTTCTCCGTTATTCCTTGATGCCGAGGGCAGCGTTGACGACTTCCTTCTGCTGCTGGGCGTGTTTGGCGGCGTAGCCGACGGCAGGGGACGGCGATGAGCTGCGGGCCACCGCGTCGAGTATCTGTCCCTTCTTGATCAGCCGTTCCAGGCGATGGTGCTTGGCATACCAGGCACCCTGGTTCATCGGCTCTTCCTGGCACCAGATGAGTTCCTTGAGGTTGGGATACTTCTCCATCTCCTCGAACAGCCGGCGATCGTCAAAGGGATACAACTGCTCGACGCGCACCAGAACGACGTTGTCGATCTTCTTTTCGCGCCGTGCGGCGAGCAGGTCGAAATACACCTTGCCGGCGCAGGTGACCATGCGCGTGATCTTCTTCGGCTCGACCTTGTCGATCTCGCCGATGATGGTCTGGAAGGTGCCGTTGGCCAGTTCTTCCAGCGAACTGGTGGCGTCCTTGTGGCGCAGCAGCGACTTCGGCGTCATGACGATCAGCGGCTTGCGTTGCTTCCTCAGCATCTGCCGGCGCAGCATGTGGTAGACCTGCGCCGCATTGGACGGCACGCAGACCTCCCAGTTGAATTCGGCCGAGAGCTGCATGTAGCGCTCGAGGCGCGCCGAGGAATGCTCCGGTCCCTGCCCTTCGTAGCCGTGCGGCAGCAGCATCACGAGGCCGCAACCACGACCCCACTTGGCTTCGCCGGACGAGAGGAACTGGTCGATGACCACCTGGGCGCCGTTGGCGAAATCGCCGAACTGCGCTTCCCAAACCACCAACTCGTTCGGCGCCGCGGTGGCGAAGCCATATTCGAAGGCGAGCACGGCTTCCTCGGACAGCACCGAGTCGAAGCACATGAAGCGCCCCTGGTTGTCCTGGATGTTCTGCAGCGGCCAGTAGGTGCCCTCGTCCCATTTCTCGCGGTTCTGGTCGTGCAGCGCAGCGTGACGGTGGAAGAAGGTGCCGCGACCGACGTCTTCGCCCGAGACCCGGATGTTGTAGCCGGCGGACACCAGCGATGCGTAGGCCAGGTTTTCGCCCATGCCCCAGTCGACCGGCAGCTTTCCCTCTCCCATCTGGCGACGATCGTCGATGATCTTCTGCACGCGGGAATGCAGGGTGAAGTTCGGCGGAATGTCGGTCAGGCGCTTCGACAGGCGCTGCAGTTCGTTGATCGATACCGTGGTGTCGCACTTCTCCGTATAGGGCACGCCGATGTACGGTGTCCAGTCGATCGAAAACTTGCTCTGGTAGTCGCTGATCACCGGGTCGATCAGGTGGCGACCTTCATCCAGCGCGGCACGGTAATCCTTGATC
>CAZGQB010000429.1:0-2123 GCA_964527055.1 uncultured Sulfuritalea sp. | reverse complement strand
AGTCCGGCGCGATTTTCGTCGACCGTTTCATGTCGACTTCGATGCACTACCCCTGCAACTACGGCTACATCCCGCACACCATTTCCGGCGACGGCGACCCGGTGGATGTGCTGGTGCTGTCGCAGTTCGCGTTGCCGCCCGGCGTCGTGGTGCGCTGCCGGCCGATCGGCATGCTGAAGATGACCGACGAGGCCGGCGAGGACGCCAAGCTGCTGGCCGTGCCGGTGGACAAGCTGACGCCGATGTACCGCGACGTGTCCGGTCCGCGCGACCTGCCGCAACTGGTGCTGGACCAGATCTCGCACTTCTTCGCCCATTACAAGGACCTCGAGCCCGGCAAGTTCGTCAAGATCAACGGCTGGGTCGGCATCGAGGAGGCCAAGAAGGAAGTCATGGACGGCGTGGCGGCGTTCGAAGCCGCCAAGGACAAGCCGGCGTACTGATTCGTCCGGCCGGCGACCGTACCCGCCGTGCGACGGGTCGGCTATAGTTTCCCCCCATGAAACGCCTTCGCATTGCCATCGCCCAGATGAACGCCACGGTGGGCGACCTTGCCGGCAACGTGGACCGGATTCTCGGGTTCGCCGTCCGCGCCCGCTACGGCGGCGCGGACGTGCTGCTGACCCCCGAGCTGGCGCTCTGCGGCTACCCGCCGGAAGACCTGCTGATGCGGCCGGACTTCTACCGCGCCTGCGCGGCCCAACTCGAGCGCCTCGCCGCGGCCGCCGCGTTGCCGGTGGTCGTCGGGCATCCGCAAGAGTCCGCCGGTGAGCGCTACAACGCCGCGTCCCTGCTGGCGGAGGGCCGGATAGCGGCGACCTACCGCAAGCACCGCCTGCCCAACTACGAGGTGTTCGACGAGGAACGCTATTTCGCCGCGGGGCGCGGGCCCTGTGTCGTCGAACTCAAGGGCGTGCGCTGCGGGCTGGCGATCTGCGCCGACGTCTGGGAGCCGGGCGCCGCCGAAGCCGCGGTGCAGGCGGGGGCGGAACTGATGCTGACGCTGAATGCCTCGCCCTTCCACATGAACAAGCAGGCGCGCCGCTACGAGGTGCTGCGCGACCGGGTGGCGGCGACGGCGACGCCGGTGATCTATGCCAACCTGGTAGGCGGCCAGGACGAGCTGGTGTTCGACGGCGCCTCGTTCGCCATGGACGGGCAGGGGCGCCTGACGCACCAGTCGCCGGCCTTCGTCGAGGCGCTGGAGTTCGTCGATTTTGCCGATGGCCATCTGTTGCCCGGCCGCATGGTCGAGCCGGCCCCGCTCGAGGCCGAGGTCTATGCCGCGCTGAAGCTGGGCGTTGCCGACTACCTCGGCAAGAACGGTTTTCCCGGCGCCATCATCGGCCTTTCCGGCGGCATCGATTCCGCGCTGACCCTGGCCATCGCGGTCGATGCGCTGGGCGCCGAGCGCGTGCGTTGCGTGATGATGCCGTCGCCGTGGACGGCGCAGATGAGCCTCGACGATTCGCGCGAAATGGTGCGTCGGCTCGGTGTGCAGTACGACGAGATACCGATCGCATCCGCAATGGAGCAGTTCGCCGTGCTGCTGGCGCCGACTTTTGCCGACCTCGGTCCGAAACCGCCCTGGGACACTACCGACGAAAACCTGCAGGCGCGCATCCGCGGCATGCTGTTGATGGCGCTGTCCAACCGCACCGGGCGCATCGTGCTGACCACCGGCAACAAGAGCGAAATGGCGGTCGGCTATGCCACGCTCTACGGCGACATGGCCGGCGGCTTCGCAGTGATCAAGGACGTGCCGAAGACCTTCGTCTATCGCCTCGCCGAATGGCGCAACGGTGTGTCCGACGTGATTCCGCGCAACATCATTACGCGCCCACCGTCGGCCGAGCTCAAGCCCGGCCAGACCGACCAGGACACGCTGCCACCCTACGAAGTGCTCGACGCGATCATCGAAGCCTACATGGAACGCGACGAAAGTCCGCGCCAGATCATCGCCGGCGGCATCGGCGAGGCCGACGTGAGCAAGGTGGTCGGCATGCTGAAGAAGAACGAGTACAAGCGGCGCCAGGCCCCGGTCGGCATCCGCGTCACGCAACGCGGCTTCGGCAAGGATTGGCGCTATCCGATAACATCGGCCTACGCCGACGAATGGTGAG
>CAZGQB010000428.1:0-2140 GCA_964527055.1 uncultured Sulfuritalea sp. | reverse complement strand
GAGAGGATGCCGCGCTGGTATTCGGTGCGGCCCGGGGCTTTCTTCATCGGCTCCGTGCAGCGCGCCTGGAAGGTCGGCACCGGCGGGATGGGGTCGAGTCCGGCCAGTTTGAGGATGGCCGGGCGCACGAACTGGTAGAAGGTCACCATCACCGCCACCGGGTTGCCCGGCAGGCCGAACAGCCAGGCGCTGGGGCGATCCGCGCCGTCGGGGACGATGCGGCCGAAGGCCATCGGCCGGCCCGGCTTCATGGCGATCTTCCAGAAGGCGACTTCGCCCAGTTGCGCCATCAGCCGCTTGATGAAATCGGCCTCGCCGACCGAGACGCCGCCGCTGGTGATGATGGCGTCGGCGCAGCTGGCCGCTTCGCGGAAGGCCGCTTCCAGCGCGGCTGGATCGTCCTTCACCACGCCCATGTCGATCACCTCGCAGCCCAGGCGCGCCAGCATGCCCCACAGCGTGTAGCGGTTGCTGTCGTACACCGCGCCCTCTGCCAGCGGCGTGCCGATCGAACACAGCTCGTCGCCGGTGGAAAAAATTGCGACGCGCACGCGGCGGCGCACCGAAACTTCGCTGATCCCGAGCGAGGCGACGATGCCGATCTCGGCCGGGCGCAGTTTCCTGCCGGCCGGGATGGCGGGGCGGCCGGCCTGCAGGTCCTCGCCGGCGCGGCGGGTGTTCTGCCCGTGCTGCTGGCCCGCCGGGATGATGACGGCATCGCCCTCGACTTTCGCCACTTCCTGGATCACCACGCTGTCGATGCCCTGCGGCAGGACGGCGCCGGTCATGATCCTCACCGTCTCGCCGGCGCCGACTTTTCCGGCGAAGGCGCGCCCGGCAAACGCCGTGCCGATGTTCTTCAGCCGTGTTTCGCCGCCGGCGGCGAGGTCGTCGAAACGCACCGCCCAGCCGTCCATGGCCGAGTTGTCGTGGCTGGGCACGTCGATCGGCGAAATGACGTCTTCACTGAGTACGCGGTCGAGCGCCTGGCGCACGAAGACGCGCTCGTGGCCGCCGACGGCGGGCAGCAGGTCGAGGATCAGCTGGCGCGCGCGATCGACATGCAGGGAATTCGGATCGTAGTCGTCGGCGCAGGAGAGGGCTTGGAGTATGGAAGTCATGGTGTCGGAGCGAAACGCAAACTCTGGAAAACGGAGGATCAGCCGCCGATGTAGGACATTTCCACCCTGGCGCGTCCGGAAAGATCGGTGGCGGCGGTGCGGATTTCGGAATAGCGGTCGTCGCGGCTGCGCCAGACGGCGGCGATCTCGCGCCGCAGCGCCTCGTCGCCGGCGCCGTGGCGCAGCAGCGCGCGCAGGTCATGTCCGCTCTGGGCGAAGAGGCAGGTGTAGAGCTGGCCTTCGGTGGACAGGCGGATGCGCGTGCAGCTGGAGCAGAAGGCCTGGGTCACCGAGGAGATGACGCCGATCTCGCCGCCGCCGTCCCGGTAGCGCCAGCGTTCGGCGACTTCGCCGGGGTAGTTGGCGTCGATCGCTTCCAGAGGGAATTCGGCATGGATGCGGGCGAGGACCTCGGCCGAGGGGAGCACCTCGTCCATGCGCCAGCCATTCGACGAGCCGACATCCATGTATTCGATGAAGCGCAGGATGTGGCCGCTGTGGCGGAAGTGGCGCACCAGCGGCAGGATCTGGTCGTCGTTGGTGCCGCGCTTGACGGCGCAGTTCACCTTGACCGGCGCCAGGCCGGCGGCGGCGGCGGCGGCGATGCCGTCGAGCACGTCGCCGACCGGGAAGTCGACGTCGTTCATGCGCTTGAACACGGCGTCGTCCATGCCGTCGAGGCTGACCGTGACGCGATGCAGCCCGGCATCCTTGAGCGCCCGTGCCTTCTTTGCCAGCAGCGAGCCGTTGGTGGTCAGGGTGATTTCCACCGGCAGTCGCGCCAGTTGTTCGATCAGGTTCTCGAGGTGGCGGCGCAGCAGCGGTTCGCCGCCGGTGATGCGGATCTTCTCGACGCCCTGGTCGACGAAGATTTTCGCGACGCGCACGATCTCCTCGAAGGAAAGCAACTGCTTGCGCGGCAGGAAGGCGTAATCGTCGTCGAAGACTTCCTTCGGCATGCAATACACGCAGCGGAAATTGCAGCGGTCGGTGACCGAGATGCGCAGGTCGCGCACGCG
>CAZGQB010000427.1:0-2141 GCA_964527055.1 uncultured Sulfuritalea sp. | reverse complement strand
GCCGGGCGCCTGGTGCCGCTGGCCTTCCATGTCGATTACTGGGACCGCCTGGGCTGGACCGACCGCTTCGCCAGCCCGCAATTCACGCAGCGCCAGTACCGGATGGCGGACCTGGCCCGTTCGCGCTCGGTCTATACGCCGCAGTTCCTCAGGAACGGGCGCGACTGGCGCAGCGCCGCCAGCCCGCTCGACGGCGTCGCAGACCTGCCTGCGGCAGCCGCCATCGTCCTCGAACTGGGCAGCGTGCACGGCGGCCAACTCATGGTGAGCGGATCGATCACCGGGGCCCGGCGCGGAACCGAAGCCTGGCTGGCGCTGTATGAAAACAATCTCGAATCGCGCGTGCTTGCCGGCGAAAACGGCGGCAAGGTCCTGCGCCACGACTACGTGGTGCGCCGCCTGGTCGGACCCTTGCCGCCCGACACGGACGGGCGCCTCGCCCTGCGGCAGCAGATCGCGCTGGAAGCCGGCTGGAAGCCGGCCGATCTGGGCGTGGCGGCTTTCGTTCAAGACAAGGACACCGGCGAGATCCTGCAGGCCTTGCAGCGACATGCCTGCCCGCCTGGCGCGGCTCAGCCGCGCGGGT
The DNA here is from genome assembly GCA_964527055.1 of uncultured Sulfuritalea sp. GTDB lineage: Bacteria > Pseudomonadota > Gammaproteobacteria > Burkholderiales > Rhodocyclaceae > Sulfuritalea. Next base: position 1,555 of record CAZGQB010000427.1, on the reverse strand, counting down.
GATGCTGGTGGTGCAGCTGCTTCAGCCGTTCGCGCGCGACATGGGTGTACACCTGCGTCGTCGAAATGTCGGCGTGACCAAGCAATAGCTGAACCACGCGCAGGTCGGCGCCGTGATTCAGCAGGTGCGTGGCGAAGGCATGGCGCAGCACGTGCGGCGAAATGCGCTCCTGCGGAATGCCGACGCGCAGGGCGTACTTCTTGACCAGCGCCCAGAACATCTGCCGCGTCATGGCGGCGCCGCGCGTGGTGACGAACACCGCATCTGAGACATGTTGCCCGAGCAGTTCGCCGCGCGCCGCCGCGATGTAGCGTTGCAGCCACTCGGCGGCGATCTGGCCGAGGGGCACCAGGCGTTCCTTCGAACCCTTGCCCATCACGCGCACCATGTTGTCGTTGAGGCTGACCTCGAACAGGCGCACGCCGACCAGTTCGGAAACGCGCAGGCCGGTGGCGTAGAGCAGTTCGAACATGGCGCGGTCGCGCAGGCCGAGCGGGGTTTGCACGTCGGGTGCGCCGAGCAGGTCTTCCACCTGCGTTTCCGAGAGCGTCTTGGGAAAGCGCTGGGTCGTCGCCGGTTTGTCGATGTTGAGCAGCGGATCACGCTGCAGGCGGCCCTGATCCAGCAGCCAGCGGTAGCAGCGGCGCAAGCTCGCCATCAGGCGCCGCTGGCTGGCCGACTTGATGCCGCCGGGGCGGCCATGCAGATGGGCGAGATAGGCGTTGATCGCCGTCTCTTCGGCGCCGACTATCGTGGAGTTGCGTGTCGCCAGCCATTGCGCGAACAGCGCCAGGTCGCTGCGGTAAGCGCCCAGCGTGTTCTTCGACAAGCCATCGGCCAGCCACAGGGCGTCGATGAATTCGTCGATCAACGACGCATCAGAGCTTTGCATTCTCGTGGTGCAGCAGCCAGCGCTTGATGTCGAGCAGGAAGCCGCCTCCCTGCCTGCCGAAGCCACCCAGAGCCTGGTTTGCCGCAACGACGCGATGGCAGGGCACGACGATCGGATAGGGATTGGCGCCGCAGGCATTGCCCACCGCGCGCGGGCCGCTGCGGATCGCGGCGGCGACTTCGCCGTAGCTCAGCGTTTGACCGGGGGGGATGGTCGCGATCTGCGCCCAGACGCGGCGCTGGAAATGGGTGCCGGCGGGTGCCAGCGGCAGGCCGAACTCGAAAGCGGGGTTCTTGAGCCAGGCGCGCAACTGGCGCACGGCCTCCCTGGCCAGCGGCGTTTTCGGCGCGACCTCGGGGCAGGGTTCGAGGTAATCGATGCCGGTGATCTCGTCGGCATTGCATTCGATGCCGATGCTGAAGGTCGGGGCGGCAATTACGGCGGCATAGGATTTCATCGCGGACATTCCCGAAGTTCTATCGTCGCCGTATTGTCGATGCCCGGCAGGTGATCCGCAAGCGGTGCGCAGACCGTGGCCGTACACAGCGTATAGCCGCCGGCATGCGGCGAATGCGAAAGGCGCAGCACGGCCTGCGGCGGCAGTTGCGGCCGGTAGTGCCAGACACCGTCCCTCAGCACCGCGCCGGGCGGCGGCTCCATGCC
>CAZGQB010000426.1:0-2145 GCA_964527055.1 uncultured Sulfuritalea sp. | reverse complement strand
GTCACGCTGGTCGGCTTCGTGCGCGGCGAGCGGCACTGCGTCTATTCACATCCTGAGCGCGTTCATTAAGGGAGCGGGTGAGCAAAATGAGCATGGAAGCAGCCAAGTCAAAGTCCGTCAAGCACGTCCCGACCTATTGCTACAACTGCGTTTCCGGTCCCGATTTCATGACCGTCAAGGTTGTCGATGGCGTGGCGACCGAGGTGGAACCGAATTTCGCGGCGGAGAACGTACATCCGGCCAAGGGCAGGGTTTGCGTCAAGGCCTACGGCCTGGTGCAGAAGACCTACAACCCGAATCGGATCCTGTCGCCGATGAAGCGGACCAATCCGAAGAAGGGGCGCAACGAAGACCCCGGCTTCGTGCCGATCTCCTGGGACGAGGCGCTGGACATGCTGGCCGACAAGCTGAAGGCGACGCGCGCCAAGGGCGTGCTCGACGAGTCGGGCGTGCCGCGCCTGGCCGCTTCCTTCGGCCATGGCGGTACGCCGGCCATGTACATGGGCACCTTCCCGGCCTTCCTCTCCGCCTGGGGGCCGATCGACTACAGTTTCGGCTCCGGGCAGGGCGTCAAGTGCGTCCATTCCGAGCATCTCTACGGCGAGTTCTGGCACCGTGCCTTTACGGTTGCCGGCGATACGCCGTCGGCACGCTATGTGATTTCGCTGGGCGCGAATGTCGAATCCTCCGGCGGTCCCTGTGCCGTGACGCGGCATGCCGAGGCGCGCACGCGCGGCTACAAGCGGGTGCAGGTCGAACCGCACCTGTCGGTGACGGGGGCCTGTTCCGCGGAATGGGTGCCGATCCGGCCGAAGACCGATCCGGCTTTCATGTTCGCCCTGATCCATGTGCTGCTGATCGAGCACAAGTTCGATGAACTGGACGTCCCCTTCCTGCGCGACCGCACGTCCTCGCCCTATCTGGTCGGCCCGGACGGCCTCTACCTGCGCGATGCGGCGAGCCGCAAGCCGCTGCTCTGGGACACGGCGTCGGGCAAGGCCGTGCCCTTCGATACCGCTGGCGCCGTGCCGGCGCTGGCCGGCAAGTTTCCGGTCAGCGGCGCGGTCAGCGTCGATGCCGATGATGAAGTGAGGGAGGCTGGCAGCGTCGAGGGCGTGACCGCCTTCAGCAAGCTGGTCGAACATATCGAAAAATATTCGCCGGAATGGGCGTCGGGTGTGTGTGACGTGCCGGCGGCGAACATCCGGCGCATCGCCAACGAATACCTGGAAAACGCCAGTGTCGGCGCCACCACGGTGATCGACGGCGTCACGCTGCCCCTGCGGCCCGTGGCGGTGATTCTCGGCAAGTCGGTCAATAATGGCTGGGGTGCCTTCGAATGCTGCTGGGCGCGCACCGTGCTGGCGGTGCTGGTCGGCGCGCTGGAGAATCCCGGCGGCACGCTGGGTACCACGGTGCGCCTGAACCGTCCGCACGACAATCGCCACAAGAGCGTGCTGCCCGGTGAAGACGGCTTCATGGCGCAGAAATTCAACGCCACCGACAAGGCCAACTGGGCCGTCAAGCCAACCGGCCGCAACATGCACAAGACGCTGGTGCCCATCGTCGGCAATACGGCCTGGAGCCAGGCGCTGGGCCCGACCCAGCTGGCCTGGATGTTCCAGCGCGAGCAGCCGTCGGCGGATATGCCCAAACCGACGCTGCCCGATGTCTGGATCATCTACCGCACCAATCCGGCGATTTCCTTCTGGGAAACCCAGACCCTGGTCAAGACCATCGCCACCTTCCCGTTCACGGTCGCGTTTGCCTACACGGTCGATGAGACCAATTACATGGCTGACCTGCTGCTGCCGGAAGCCACGGACCTCGAATCGGCACAGATGATCCGCGTCGGCGGCACCAAGTTCATGGAGCAGTTCTGGGATCACAAGGGCGTCGCTTTGCGGCAGAAGGCGGTCGAGGCGCAAGGTGATACCCGTGATTTCACCTGGATCACCACCGAACTGGCGAAGCGCATGGGGCTGCTCGAGCAGTACAACGACGCGATCAACCGTGGTGCGGCGGGCGTTTCACCGCTCAAGGGCGACACCTACGATTTCAGCCTGGATGCGAAAGTGGAACACACCCCGGAAGTCATCTGGGACGCGGTTTGCCGCGCGGCGACCACCTCGCTTTCGGAAGGCC
>CAZGQB010000425.1:0-2167 GCA_964527055.1 uncultured Sulfuritalea sp. | reverse complement strand
CGTGGGCGTCCTTGAGCCCCGGCTCGCGCATCTGGCCGAGGAAGATGATGCCGTAAAACTTGACCATGGCGAAGCCGGCCAGCGCCGCGACGAGAACCACCAGCGCGGCCGCCACCGGCACCACCATGTTGAGCCAGGGGTGCGGCAGGCCCGGCGAGAACAGGAAGCTTTGCAGCAGCAGCCATTCCGAAACGAATCCGGATAGCGGCGGCAAACCCGCGCTGGCGATCACCCCGGCCAGCGCCAGCCAGGCCACCCAGGGCATGCGGTGGATCAGGCCGCCGAGCTTGCCGAGGCTGCGTTCCCTGGTCGCATGCAGCACCGAGCCGGTGCACAGGAACAGCAGGCTCTTGAAGGCGGAATGGGCCAGGCAGTGGTAGAGCACCGCCGTCAGCGCCAGCGCCGCCAGCGTTTCCATGCGATAGGCATGGAAGATCAGGGTCAGGCCGATGCCGACGGCAATCAGGCCGATGTTCTCGATCGAGGAATAGGCCAGCAGGCGCTTCATGTCGTTTTGCACCGTGCTGTAGAGCACGCCGAACAATGCCGTGGCGAGGCCGATCGCCAGCGCCACGACGCCCCACCACCACAGCGTCGTGTGCAGCAGGTCGAAGCTGACGCGCAGCAGGCCGTAGATGGCCGTCTTCAGCATCACCCCACTCATCATCGCCGAGACCGGCGACGGCGCGGCCGGATGCGCCTCCGGCAGCCAGACGTGGAGCGGCACCAGGCCGGCCTTGGCGCCGAAACCGGCCAGCGCCAGCAGGAAGGCCGCCGAAGCCCAGAACGGCGACAGTTCCTGCGCGCGCATGCCGGCGAAGCTGTAATCGCCGCCGCCACCACCAATTCCGCCCGTCATGACGCCGAAGCACAGCAGTATGGCGATGGCGCCGATGTGGGCGATCAGCAGATACAGGAACCCGGCGCGGCGGATTTCCTCGTGGCGGTGATCGGTGGTGACGAGAAAGAAGGACGACAGCGCCATGGTTTCCCAGGCCACCATGAAGGCGTAGGCATCGTCGGCCAGCAGCACCATCAGCATGCTGGCGAGGAAGAAATGGTATTGCAGGCACATCAGGCCGGGCGCCGTGCCCTCGCCCTTCCTGAAATAGCCGGCGGCGAAGATGGAAATTCCGACCGAGACGAAACCCAGCAGCAGGGCGAACACGGCGGAGAGATTATCGAGCCGCAGATGGAAGGGCAGGTCGGGCAGGCCGATGACCAGCACCGCGGTTTGCGCCGGGCCGCCGAGCGAATCGAACGCGACCAGACCGACGATAACGCCCACCAGCGCGCCGAGCGGGAACAGGGTCTTGCTGACGAAGCGCATGTTGCGCGGCGCCACCAGTCCGCCCAGCCCGATCGCCAGCCAGGCGCAGGCGGCAATCAGCAGGGTGTCGATGGGCAGGAGGGGCGACATGTCGAGTTGGAATTATAGGGGCTCGACAATCACCGCGACCCGAAAGTCGGCGCTGACGGCACGGCGTTCATGTGGCGGCGGGGGTCGCCACGGGCCGCAGGGCATCACTGCCATGCCGGTCGCCGGCATGCTCATAGATGTAGGCCAGTGCGTGGTCGGCGGTGGCATGGATGTTGGCCTGCGTGATGAGATCGAACAGGCCCGTGGCGCGCATGACGTCGATCACCTGCTTCTTCAGGCCGGAGAACACCACGGTGATGCCGCCGGCGTTGAGCCGCTCGACGACATGGTGCATGACTTCCTCGCCGGAGGCATCGAGCTCGTTGATGCCGTTGCCGACAACCAGCAGGTACTTCGCCTTCGGATTGCTCGCCACGGCCTCGAGAATCGCATCCTCGAAATAGGCGACGTTGGCGAAGTAGAGCGAACCGTCGAAGCGCACCGCCGTCACCACGTCCGAGGCGGGCAGGTTGTGCACGCTGGCATCGCGCAGCGAACCGTCGGCATGCCGGCCGAGGATGGCCACGCGCGGCGTCATGGTGCGGTAGAGATAGAGTCCGACGGCGAGGCCGGCGCCGACCAGGATGCCGTTGTCCAGATGCGGCGCGAAGGCCAGCGTGGCGAGGAAGGTGACGATGGCGGCCACCCCGTCGTGGCGGCTGGCCTGCCAGGCGTGCTTCATCGCGCCGAAGTTGACCAGCCCGACCACCGCCATGATGATCACCGCCGCCAGCACCGCCTGCGGCA
>CAZGQB010000424.1:0-2168 GCA_964527055.1 uncultured Sulfuritalea sp. | reverse complement strand
CCATCCACGGCCTGGCCGACGACCGCCTGCGCATCAAGGTCGACGGCATGGACCTGATCGCCTCCTGTCCGAACCACATGAACCCGGCGCTTTCCTACCTCGATCCGAGCAATGTCGATTCGCTCAGGGTGTATGCCGGCATCACGCCGGTCAGCGTCGGCGGCGACAGCATCGGCGGCACCATCGTCGCCGATACGCCGCCGCCGACTTTCGCCGCGCCCGGCCAGGGCAGCCTGTTCAAGGGCGAGGCCGGCGCTTTCTACCGCAGCAACGGCAATGTGAAGGGCGCCAATCTTTCGGCCACTTACGCCACCGAGTCCTTCAGCATGACCTATTCGGGCGCCACTGCCGAATCCGACAACTACGACGCCGGCGGCGACTTCAAGAACTACGGCTTTACCGGCCGCAGCGGCCATACGCTGCCACGTGACGAAGTCGGCTCGACCGCGTATGAAACCCGCAACCACACGCTCGGTTTCGCTTTCAAGGGCGGCAACCACCTGGTCGAGGCCAAGCTGGGTTACCAGGACCTGCCCTACCAGCTCTATCCGAACCAGCGCATGGACATGCTCGACAACGAGCAGAAGCGCCTGAACCTGCGCTACCTCGGCCAGTTCGACTGGGGCAGCTTCGAAGCGCGCGCCTACCGCGAGGAGGTCGACCACTTCATGGACTTCGGCGACGACAAGCGTTACTGGTATGGAAATGCATCCGGCGGTTCCGCCGCGCTCAACGGAGTACCTTGCAACGCTCCCGTATTCGGCATGGGACCAACCAGTTGCGCCGCGGGCATGCCGATGTACAGCGAAGGCAAGACCACCGGCGCCTCGGTCAGGGCCAGCATCGACCTGAGCCCGCAAGACCTGCTGCGCATCGGCGGCGAGCTGCAGCAGTACCGCCTCGACGACTGGTGGACCGCCTCCGGTGGCGGCATGGGCCCCAACAGCTTCTGGAACGTCAAGGACGGCAAACGCGACCGCACGGCACTGTTCGGCGAATGGGAAAAGCGCTCCGGCGCGCACTGGCTGACGCTGCTCGGCCTGCGCTACGAGCGGGTGAGCACGGATGCCGACCCGGTGCATGGCTACAACCTCGCCACCTTTCCGACCAGCCCGGTGCCGGCAGGCTCCGGCAACCAGACGCGTGACGCCGCCAACCTCAACAATGCCGACCGCGACAGGACCGACAACAACTGGGACCTGACCGCGCTTGTGCGTTACACGGTAGACGCGACGCAGGACATCGAACTCGGCTTTGCCCGCAAGGTTCGGTCGCCGAACCTCTACGAGCGCTACACCTGGTCCACCTGGCAGATGGCAGCGCTGATGAACAACTTCGTCGGCGACGGCAACGGTTATGTCGGCAACATCGACCTCGATCCGGAAAAGGCGCACACGCTTTCCGCCACCTTCGACTGGCATGCTGCCGAGCGCGATTGGGAATTCAAGGCCACGCCCTACTACACCCGCGTCACCGACTACATCGATGCCGTGCAGTGGAATGGCACCACCAACGTGGCGCGCAACCCGCAACTGACAGACCGGTTCACGGTGCTCAAGTACGTCAACCAGTCGGCCCGACTCTACGGCCTCGACCTCTCCGGCAAGATGCCGCTGGGCAAGACCGGCATCGGCGAATTCGGCCTGAAGGGCGTGCTCAACTACACCAACGGCAGGAACCGCGATACCGGCGACGACCTCTACAACATCATGCCGCTCAATGCCCGGCTGGCGCTGACGCACCGGCACGGCGGCTGGGACAACGCGGTCGAACTGGTGACCGTGAAGAGCAAAAACGATGGCTCGGATGCGCGCAACGAAATCGAAACACCGGGCTACAGCCTGATCAACCTGCGCGGCAGTCATTCGTGGCAGCAGGTGCGCGTCGATTTCGGCATCGAGAACCTGTTCGACAAGCTCTATTACCTGCCGCTGGGGGGCGCCTACACCGGCCAGGGCACGACCATGACGAACCCTGCGCTGCCGAACTATCCGCAGTGGGGCACGGCGGTTCCCGGCATGGGCCGCTCTTTTTACGCGGGAGTCAATTACAAGTTCTGAGGCGCTTCGTTCGATTGCCTGGACGCCGGCCTTGCGCCGGCGTTTTTCCTGGTGCGCCCGGGAAAGTCGGCGCCGGCGACACGGTGCCCGCGCGCTTTATTCGAGGTT
>CAZGQB010000423.1:0-2176 GCA_964527055.1 uncultured Sulfuritalea sp. | reverse complement strand
GCTTTGTCTTCAGGGAAGTTCAAACCAGTGACACCTGGGGTTGTCTCAACCTGGAATTGATCCACACCGATGAAGCGAACGTTGGGGTAGGTGGTGGTGGCGGCGGCAGTTACTTCACTCATACTGAAACCAATAGTCACGATCACATCGTAGCCGGCATCGCCAAATGTAGCGATGTTCTTGGCGTAATCCTTGGCATCGGTGGTCTCAATGAATTGGATTACATCGGCATTTCCATCAGCCTGAGCCTTCTGAACACCTTCCCATGCAGATTGGTTAAAGGAATTATCGTTGACCTTGCCCACATCGGTCACAAGACCAACGCAGAAAACCTCAGTCTTGGAGCAATCTTCTGTTGGATTAGTCGGTGATGGCCAATTGGTTACAATAACAACTACTACAATAAAAATTCCAAGGATAAAGAGTAATCCAAAAGAGCCGAACACAGTTTTTGCTTTTCGCTCAGCATTTATCCTAGCTTTTGCAATTCGTTCTTCTTCGGCCTTTTGCTCAGTTAATAATCGGTCAACCTTTTCTTTGGCTTTTCTTTCAGCTTCTGCTTTTTCTTTAGCAAGGCGTTCGGCTTCCAGCCTGATCTTCGCAATGCGTTCTTCTTCGGTTTTTCTTTCAGTTTCTGCTTTTTCTTGGGCAAGGCGTTCAGCTTCCAGCTTGATCTTCGCGATGCGTTCTTCTTCAGCTTTTCGTTCAGTTTCTGCTTTTTCTTGGGCAAGGCGTTCAGCTTCCAGCCTGGCCTTCGCGATGCGTTCTTCTTCAGCTTTTCGTTCCGCTCCTGCTTTTTCAGCTGCCAAACTATCTTCTTTAGCTTTTTGGAGCGTTGCTTGTTCTGCCAGCCGAATTGCTTCTAAGGCCTGAAACGCCGCACGGGACACTTGATGGCTATCATCTTCCTCTGCAACCCGCTCCAATGCTTCTTTTGCCGAGCGAGCCAATCCGAGATTCTTGCCATTCAATATTTTTATCAATTCTTGAACCGCGCCAAGGCGAACGTTAGAGAAAGGATTATCAATTGAATCGAGCAGGCGGGGGGGCAATGGCGCAGGTTTGATATCTTCGATACGTATATTTTGTCGTAGAACGATTTCGCCCTGTTGTTTGCTTGAAAATTTTGATGGAGTTTGTTTGGGGGTGGCGTGCCGTACCTTTTCATAAGCATAGTTATATAACTCATCTACTGTGATGCGACCATCTCCATCCAGATCTGCTTCCCCTTCCAAGCCCTCCACCAAATAGTGGGTAAATAAAGAATTGTCGGTTTCGCCAATAAACTTATTACCCTCCCAAGCGAATTGAGTTGAATCGCTAGCTGTCAAAATGATGCGACCATAGCCGCTTTCAAATGCAGACGCAGTTCCAATACTTACACCTATAGCTGCTTTTGTTCCTTGCGCGAACGCTCCGCTATTACAACAATCCAGAATGAGTATTTGTCGCTTAGAACGGCTTTGATCCATCGTCTCACGGATAAAGTCCGATTTAACCGCTGTGGATCTTAGTTTGGAAAGGTTCGTATTTTTAACCGCCAGATATAGTGTGCCAAGTTCATCTCGTACTCCGTGCCCTGAGAAATATAATACAAGCAAATCATCTGGTTTTTTCTGATTGAAGAAATCGTCAATCGCTTCACGAACAACAGGGTCCGGTTGATTCAACAAAATGTTGACATCATCAAACGCGCCAATTTCCTGATCTTTCAGAACGCGTGCAAAATCTTCCGTATCCTTGCCAGGAGCGGTTAATTGCGCCAACCCGGAATCTATATATTCATTATTGCCTATAATTAATGCAAATTTTCCGTTCATTTTTTCTTCTTGCTTTTTTCAAGTTTTTCAAGAAGTTTTTTGAACTCCTCTGGTGAGCCTTCAAACTCAATCCCCTTGCCTTTGAATTTCACGGTACGTCCCTGCCCGCGCATGGCCCATGCTTGGATCAGACCAATCACGCTTGGGAGAGTGGCAGGGAGCACTGTAAGAGCCAGTGTCCCAAAGGTCACGGCATCGCCCTTACTTCCTTCTGGAGCATCTCCTGCTACAACAAAGTTTATTGACTTGACATTAGTTTCCCGTAACTCAGAAAGTAAATTTCGGGCCATCTTATCTAAATCTTCTTCAGTTGCATCCTTCGCCAGGATTTCGATTTCAAATTCGATTGGATCATC
>CAZGQB010000422.1:0-2197 GCA_964527055.1 uncultured Sulfuritalea sp. | reverse complement strand
TGTCGCAAGGCCTGTCGAACAAGGCCATCGCCCGCGTGCTCGACATCAGCCATGACACCGTCAAGCTGCACGTCAAGCACATCCTGGCCAAGCTCAACCTCACTTCGCGCGTCGAGGCCGCCGTCTTTGCCGTCGAGCAAAAGGCGGCGGGGCAGGGCCGGCGCAACTAGCGGCGTTCAGGCTGCCGCGGCACCCTCCTGCGCCGCCTGGCGCATCACCTGCAGCAGTGCCTGCGGCGGTTGCGCCCCGCTGGCGGCCAGCCGGTTGTTGAAAATGAAGAAGGGCACGCCATTGATCCCCTTGCGTCGCGCCTCGTCGGCGCCGCCGCGCACCGCCTCGGCATCCTCGGCCGATTCCAGGTAGCGCAGCACGGCCTCGCGGTCCATGCCGCAGGCGGCGGCCACATCGGCCAGTACCGAGCGATCGCCGACATGCCGGCCTTCGAGGAACTGCGCGGCGAAAAGCGCTTCGACCAGGTCGGCAATCGCCGTTCCGCCAGCGCCGTCCGCAAGGGATGCCGTCTCCGGCTTTGCCGTAGGCATGACTGTTTGAGCATGGTGGATCAGCCGGTGCGCATTCAGCGTATTGGCGCGCAGTTCGATCTTCTCGAAGGCGAAGGCTATGCTAGCCGGCCGACCCGCTTCGCCCACGCGCTGCCAGAGTTCCTCCAGTTGCTTTGGCCCGCCGAACTTCCTTTCCAGGAAGGGACGGTAGGGTTCGCCCGCTTCAGGCGTGTCCGGATTGAGGAAGAAGGGCCGCCAACGGACCGTTACCGCGCAGTCCGGCTGCTCCTCGCGCCACAGTTCCAGCGCGCGGTCGAGATGGCGCTTGCCGATAAAGCACCAGGGGCAGACCACGTCGGAAACGACATCGATCGTCAGCTTCATGGTTTGACCTCCAGCACGATCTTGCCGATATGCCGGCTCGATTCCATCAGCCGGTGGGCCTCCGCCGCCTGCGCCAGCGGAAACCGGGCGAACAGATGCGGCAGCAGTTCACCGCGCGCCAGCGCCGGCCAGATGTTCACCACCAGCGCGTCGCGGATCGCCGTCTTTTCGGCCAGGGTGCGCGGGCGCATGGTCGAGCCGGTGATGGTCAACCGTTTCAGCATCACCGGCATCAGGTCGGCCTCGCCTTTGCTGCCTTCGAGGAAGGCCACATACACCAGCCGCCCGTCGCGGCGCAGCGAAGCCAGGTTGCGCTGCAGGTAGGGCGCACCGACCATGTCCAGCACCACATCCACGCCCTCGCCGCCGGTGATGCGCTTCACTTCCGCGGCGAAGTCCGAACTGCGGTAGTTGATCGCATGCGCCGCGCCCGCCGCGCGGCAGAAAGCGGCCTTCTCTTCGCTTCCGACGGTGACGAGGCATTCCGCGCCCAGATGTTTGGCCAACTGGATCGCGACGAGGCCGATGCCGCTGGAGCCGCCATGCACCAGCAGGCGCTCGCCGCGTTTCAGGCGGCCGAGGTCGACGAGGTTGGCCCAGACGGTGAACCAGGTTTCCGGCAAGGCCGCCGCCGTGGCGAAATCCATTCCTGCCGGGATCGGCAGCGCATGGCTGGCCGCCGCAACGCAGTACTCGGCATAGCCGCCGCCGGGGGCGAGCGCCGTAACTCCATCGCCGACTTTCCAGTCTGTTACTCCGTCACCCAGCGCCGCGACGGTTCCCGCGACTTCGAGGCCCAGCACCGGCGAGGCATCGGGCGGAGGAGGGTATTTGCCGGAACGCTGCAGCACGTCGGGACGATTCACGCCGGCGCAGGCGACTTCGATCAGGATCTGGCCGGGGCCGGGTGTCGGCGCCGGGCCTTCGGCCAGCGTCATGCAGTCGGCGTCGCCGCCCACGCCGTGGGCAATGTATTTCATCGGATTGCGCTCCATGCTGAAATCAAGTCCGAGTCTAGCAGGCGCCCAGCGATGCTTCACGCGCTTGCCTCGATGTGCGGCACCCCGGTTGGGCGGTGCCTGTCCACCTTGCCCTTCGCTCGCAATTTCACCTACCATGCGAACCATGTCCGACCGCGTCGAAGCGGGGCCGGGCAATCAATCATCTGCCGAAAGGATTCCCCAATGCATGCGCACGCCCTGTTGCCGCGTCATCCCGTTCCCGCCCTGAACGTAGCTTTGGCCGGTGGCGGCCGCTACGTGCTGGGCGCCGCGCCGGGCGAGCGATTCGACCTGGTGGTGTTCTATCGC
>CAZGQB010000421.1:0-2199 GCA_964527055.1 uncultured Sulfuritalea sp. | reverse complement strand
CTACACCGACCACCACGCGCTCCAGGACCGCTATCCGCTGCCGATGGTCGAGGACGGCCGCCTCGTCACCCGCGAGATCCCGATGCGCAACGCGATGAACGAGGTCCTCCGCGACGACTACATCGTCGACTGCGAGCGCGCCGTCCGCCACTGGAACGAGATGCTCGCCAGCATGGGCAGCGCCCGCCGGCTCACCCTCCCCAGCCGCCGCTTCCACCGCCACCAGGGCATCTACGCCGGCCACTTCTTCAACCCCGCCGGCGACCTCGTCGGCGAGGGTGAGTACCGGCGCCGCCGCGACGAGTGGCTCCTGTCGCCGGCCGACAACGCCTACCTCCGCTCGATCATGGTGCGCGTCCGCGAGCCCGGCAAGTTCGCCAACTGGATCGCCCCGCCCGCCCGCGGCATCAACAACCAGCCGGTAGACTTCGCCTACGTGCGCTTCAACTGAGCAGCAGCCCCGTCATTCCGGCGAAAGCCGGAATCCAGAGGTACGCAACTGGATTCCGGCGCCAGCCCCGGACGTGATCCGGGGGCCAGCCCGGAATGACGGCCCCGCCGCTTTCTCCGCTACCATTGGCACGCCCATAAAGCCAAGGAAAAAACCATGACCGCCGCCCCAGCGACCATCCTGCGCCAGCACCTGATCGACCCCGAGATCTGCATCCGCTGCAACACCTGCGAGGAGACCTGCCCGGTCGACGCGATCAGCCACGACTCGCGCAACTACGTGGTCGACGCGGCCAAGTGCAATCTTTGCTACGACTGCATCTCGCCCTGTCCCACCGGCTCCATCGACAGCTGGCGCAACATGCCAGCCGACCGCGCCTACCCGATCGCCGAGCAATTGCTGTGGGACAGCCTGCCGGCCCAGATCGCCCTCGACCAGGGTACGGAAGTCGGCGCCGGCGACACGGCGACGGAACTGCCCGACGAGGTCGAACGCATCGCCGCCGCCGCCACCGCCGGCCAGGGCGGCACGGCGCCGCCGCCGTGGTCCGCCGCCCATCCCTACACCAACCTCTACGGCATCCACGCCCCGGCCGTGGCCGCCGTCAGCGGCAACTTCCGCCTCACCGCCGCGGACGCCACGAGCGACATCCGCCACATCGTGCTCGACTTCGGCAATGCCTCCTTCCCTGTGCTCGAAGGCCAGACCATCGGCATCCTCGCCCCCGGCCTCGATGCCAATGGCAAGCCCCATCACGTCCGCCTCTACTCGGTGGCCAGCCCGCGCGACGGCGAGCGCCCGAAGTACAACAACCTCTCGCTGACCGTGAAGCGCGTCACCGAGGACCACGAAGGCAAGGCGGCGCAGGGTGTCGCCTCGAACTACCTGTGCGACCTGAAGAAGGGCGACAAGGTCAGCGTGGTCGGCCCCTACGGCACCAGTTTCCTGATGCCCAACCATCCCGGCAGTAACCTGCTGATGATCTGCACCGGTACCGGCTCGGCGCCGATGCGGGCGATGACCGAACGCCGCCGGCGCAAGGCCGCCGCCGGCGAAGGCGGCAAGCTGATGCTGTTCTTCGGTGCCCGCACGCCCGGCGAACTGCCCTACTTCGGGCCATTGACCAAGCTGCCCGGGGAGTTCATCGACATGAACCTGGCCTTCTCGCGCGTGCCGGGCGAACCCAAGCACTACGTGCAGGACCTGCTGCGCGAGCGCGGCGCCGACGTCGCGCGCCTGCTGCAGGACGACAACACCTACGTCTACATCTGCGGCCTCAAGGGCATGGAAAAAGGCGTCGAGGAAGCCTTCACTGCGCTATGCCAGGCCAACAATCTGGACTGGAACACCCTGCGCCCGCAGATGCTGCAGCAGGGGCGGTATCACGTCGAGACGTATTGAGGCGCCGGACCGGGGGGCGGCTACTCGGCCTTTGCTGCAATTGATCGCATCCGGATCGACTTCCGCCCCCGGCGACCAACCGTCATTCCGGGGCCGCGCAGCGGAACCCGGAATCCAGTGCCCCGGCTCAAACGCCCCTGGATTCCCGCGCTCGCGGGAACGACGGCAACGGACACGAAACCGGAGCATGAGCCGCAGACCGCTGCGGCCGAAAAAGTCGGCGCTGGCGATACGGCGAATCAGTCCGCTTCACCCCCGCCCGCGCACCCACGCCGCGTAGCGCGCCCGGGTGTCCTCGTTCGGCGGGTAGAGCCCGGGCAGCGGCACGCCGGCGGCGACCTCGGCGA
>CAZGQB010000420.1:0-2210 GCA_964527055.1 uncultured Sulfuritalea sp. | reverse complement strand
CATCGGCGTGCAGGGCATCACCGTCACCGAGGTCAAGGGCTTCGGCCGGCAGAAGGGCCACACCGAGTTGTACCGTGGCGCGGAGTACGTCGTCGATTTCCTGCCCAAGGTGAAGATCGAAGCCGCCATCAAGGACGAGCTGCTTGATCAGGTCATCGAGTCGATCGAGAAATCCGCCAGCACCGGCAAGATCGGCGACGGCAAGATTTTCGTCTTCGAACTCGAGCAGGTCATCCGCATCCGCACCGGCGAAACCGGCGTCGATGCGCTCTAAGGGAGAAATGGACATGAAGAAGTTTCTCGCAGTACTGCTGACGGCGTTTGCCGTCGGCTTTGCCGGCGGTGCGATGGCCGAGGACAAGCCGGCCGCACCGGCGGCCGAAGCCAAGCCGGCCGAAGCCGCGCCTGCGCCGGCCGCGGCAGAAGCACCCGCCGCAGCCACCGCTGCGCCGGCCGAAGCGGCGCCGGCGGCGGCCCCTGCGCTGCCGGATCCCAACAAGGGCGACACCACGTTCATGTACATCGCCACCGTGCTGGTCATCCTGATGATCATCCCGGGGCTGGCGCTGTTCTACGGCGGCCTGGTCCGTTCGAAGAACATGCTGTCGATCCTGATGCAGGTGTTCGTCACCTTCTCGCTGATCGTCGTGCTGTGGGTCATCTACGGCTACAGCGTCGCATTCACCGGGGGCAATGCGTTCTTCGGCGGGCTTTCGAAGAGCTTCCTCGACACCGTGAATCTCGCAGGTGGCGGGGCAACCTTCAGCAAGGGCGTCTACATCCCCGAGATGATGTTCGTGGTGTTCCAGGCGACTTTCGCGGCGATCACCCCGGCGCTGATCATCGGCGCCTTCGCGGAACGCATGAAGTTCTCCGCAGTGCTGATCTTCATGGCGATCTGGTTCACCTTCGCCTACCTGCCGATGGCGCACATGGTCTGGTTCTGGGACGGCCCCGATGCGATCACCGATGCAGCAACGCTGTCCACCGTGACGGCGAACGCCGGCTGGCTGTGGGCCAAGGGCGCGCTCGACTTCGCAGGCGGTACGGTGGTGCACATCAACGCCGGTGTTGCCGGCCTGGTGGCGGCACTCGTGATCGGCAAGCGCATCGGCTACGGCAAGGAATCGATGGCGCCGCACAGCCTGACCATGACCATGATCGGCGCCTCGCTGCTGTGGGTGGGCTGGTTCGGCTTCAACGTCGGCTCCAACCTCGAGGCCTCCGGCACGGCTGCGCTGGCCTTCATCAACACGCTGGTCGCCACCGCGATGGCCACGCTGTCCTGGTGCTTCTTCGAGGCCATCTTCAAGGGCAAGCCCTCGATGCTCGGTGCGGCCTCGGGTGCGGTCGCCGGCCTGGTGGCGATCACGCCGGCCTGCGGCTTCGTCGGTGTCAAGGGCGCGCTGGTCATCGGCCTGGTCGTGGCGCCGCTGTGCCTGTGGGGCGTCTCCGGCCTGAAGAAAATGCTCGGTGCGGACGATGCGCTCGACGTGTTCGGCGTGCATGGCCTCGGCGGCATCTGGGGTGCGATCGCGACCGGCATCTTCGCCGCGCCTTCGCTCGGCGGCGCCGGCATCTTCGATTACGTCGCGAATGCGGTCAGCACCGAGTACTCGATCAGCGGCCAGGTCTGGGTGCAGTGCCAGGCCGTGCTGACGGCGATCGTGGTGTCGGCGGTGGTTTCGTTCATCGCCCTGAAACTGATCGATATCTTCATCGGCCTGCGTGTCGCTGAAGACGAAGAACGTGAAGGCCTGGATCTCACCGCCCACGGCGAGACGGCCTACCACTACTGAGCGACACTCCACTGAGATATTCGGGCGCCTTCGGGCGCCCGTTTTTTTTGATCGGCCGCGCCACGACCCGCATGGATGGCCACTCCTGCGGCAGGCATGCCCACCCGCGCCATTGCGCGCGGCCCGCAGGGCTGGCCGGCTGAAGACGGCCTGTGCATGCGCCATTCCGCCATGCCGCTCGCGCATCGCGGCACAGCCTCGACAACCGCGACCGCCTCGTGGCCGAACCGGCCATCGGCCGCAGCGATGCCTATGACCTCTCCGGCAACCGCAGCAGCCTGGGCATCGGCGGTGCGAGCTACGCCTACACCTGCCAGAGCACCGCGCCGCTCTCCAACCGCCTGCTCGCCGCCCAGGGCCCGCTGCCGGCCAGGAACTACCGCTACAACGAAACCGGCGCCATCACCGGCG
>CAZGQB010000419.1:0-2212 GCA_964527055.1 uncultured Sulfuritalea sp. | reverse complement strand
GAAGCGCGCGGCGTGCTTCTCGAAGCGCGCCATCAGGTCGGGGCCCTGCACGCCATCGGCGTCGGCCGGCCAGTTGTCGACATCGGTGGTGGTCATCAGCTGCCCGCCCTGGGCCATGCCGGTGATCAGGACGGGCTTGAGATTGGCGCGGGCGGCATAGACGGCGGCGGTGTAGCCGGCAGGGCCGGAACCGAGGATGAGGAGGCGGGCGTGGCGGGTGCTCATGGCGGCAAAATCCTGTGTTGAAAGTCGGTCCGATTATATAGACTGGAACAGGGCCCGACTTGGGCGGCTGTTTGTGGCTTGGGCACCCCGGTCGCCGGACATAATTTGCCAGTGTCCGTCATTCCGGTTCGCGCGCCGTCGCGGACCGGCTTCTGCCCATGAATGCCGTCAGCGTCCCCCAGCCCCCCGCCGCCCCCCTGCCGGAAAAACTCGCCTTGCTGGTGCATGAGGCGCGCTGGCTGCTGGTCGGCCTGGCCGGAATGTACCTGGCCCTGGTCCTGTGGGGTTTCGACCGCGCCGATCCGGGCTGGTCGCATGCGGCGGCCGCGGACCACATCGCCAACCCGGGCGGGCGCGTCGGCGCCTGGCTGAGCGACCTGCTGTTGTACTTGTTCGGGTTTTCCGCCTGGTGGTGGGTGGTGCTGCCGTTTTTCCTGGTGGCATGGGGCTATCGCCGCCTGAGCCACCTGTTCGGCGGCGGCCGCCGTCCGCTGCTGATCGCCCTGACCGGCTTCCTCCTCCTGCTGCTGGCGAGCTGCGGCCTCGAAGCCATGCGCTTCTGGAGCAGCAAGGTGACGCTGCCCATGGAGCCGGGCGGCATGCTCGGCTACGAAGTCGGACGCCTGGTCGCCCTGTTTCTCGGTTACACGGGCGGCACGCTGGTCCTGCTGGTGCTGGCCATGATCGGCTTCAGCCTGTTCACCGGATTGTCGTGGATCACGGCGGCCGAGACAACGGGAATACTGATCGAAGGCGCCGTCGTCGGCGCGCGCAGCCTTTGGGAAGGCTGGCAGGACAGGCGTTATGGCCGCGCGGTGGCCGAACAGCGCGAGGAAGTGGTGGAATCCGAGCGGCGCAAGGTCGAGGAAAGCCCGGTCCGCATCGAACCCGTCGAAATCGCGGTGCCGGTGGCGCCCAAGGCCGTGGCGCGGGCCGAGAAGGAGCGCCAGGCGCCGCTGTTCTTCGACGCGCCGGGCGGCGCCCTGCCGCCGCTGCACCTGCTGGCCGAGCCGTCGCACAATCCTGCCGACCTGCCGGCCGCCGAGACCCTCGAATTCACCTCGCGCCTGATCGAGAGGAAACTCGCCGACTTCAACGTCGAGGCCAAGGTGCTGACCGCGCACCCGGGGCCGGTGGTGACGCGCTACGAGATCGAGCCGGCGGTCGGCGTCAAGGGCAGCCAGATCGTCGGCCTCGCCAAGGACCTGGCGCGCGCCCTGTCGCTGGTGTCGATCCGCGTGGTCGAGACCGTGCCCGGCAAATCCTGCATGGCGCTGGAACTGCCCAACCCGCGGCGGCAGATCGTACGCCTGTCGGAAATCATCGGTTCGCAGGCCTACCACGGCATGCATTCGCCATTGTCGGTGGCGCTGGGCAAGGACATCGGCGGCCAGCCGGTGGTGGTGGACCTGGCCAAGATGCCGCACCTGCTGGTGGCCGGCAC
This sequence comes from uncultured Sulfuritalea sp., assembly GCA_964527055.1. GTDB lineage: Bacteria > Pseudomonadota > Gammaproteobacteria > Burkholderiales > Rhodocyclaceae > Sulfuritalea. The sequence continues at coordinate 543 of CAZGQB010000419.1, read as the reverse complement.
CACCGGATCGGGCAAGTCGGTCGGCGTCAATGCCATGATCCTGTCGCTGATCTACAAATCCGAGCCCAGGGACGTGCGCCTGATCATGGTCGACCCCAAGATGCTGGAACTGTCGATCTACGAAGGCATCCCGCACCTGCTGGCGCCGGTGGTGACCGACATGACCAAGGCGGCCAATGCGCTGCACTGGTGCGTCGGCGAAATGGAGCGGCGCTACAAGCTGATGTCGGCGCTTGGCGTGCGCAACCTGTCGGGCTTCAACGGCAAGATCAACGAAGCGAAGAAGGCCGGCGAGTCCATCCCGAATCCCTTCTCGCTGACCGCCAATACCGAAATCGGCCCCGAGCCGCTGCAGCCGCTGCCCTACATCGTCGTCGTGATCGACGAACTGGCCGACCTGATGATGGTGGTCGGCAAGAAGATCGAGGAACTCATCGCGCGCCTGGCGCAGAAGGCCCGCGCCTCGGGCATCCACCTGATCCTCGCCACGCAGCGGCCGAGCGTCGACGTGATCACCGGCCTGATCAAGGCCAACATCCCGAC
>CAZGQB010000418.1:0-2232 GCA_964527055.1 uncultured Sulfuritalea sp. | reverse complement strand
CGGCTACCTCAAGGACCTGCCGCTGGTGGCGCGCTACCTGCGCAAGGCCTGCGAACGCTATGCCGAACTCGCGCCGTTGAGAAAGCTGCTGGACAAGGTGGAGGACAAGGTCACCGTGCTCGGTTACAGCATGGATACCGGCAGCCTCGGGAGGCTCAGTGAGTAGTCAATCAGTCCGCGCTTTGCGCGGACACAAATTTAGTCACCCCCTCTCATGGAGAGGGGGCCGGGGGGAGAGCCAACAGATATTCGCCCCCGGCGAAAATCATCACTTTCATTGGGCGAAAGCCCAATGAAAGTGATGATTCTCGCTGCCGGGCGCGGTGAGCGCATGCGGCCCCTGACCGACCAGACGCCGAAACCGCTCTTGCCGGTCGGCGGCAAGCCGCTGATCGTCTGGCTTCTGGAGCGCCTGGCAAGGGCCGGGCTGCGCGACGTGGTGATCAATCACGCGCATCTCGGTGAGCAGATCGAGGCGGCGCTCGGCAACGGATCACGCTGGGGCCTGTCGATCGCCTATTCGCCCGAACCGGAAGGCGCGCTGGAGACTGCCGGCGGCATCGCCAATGCGCTGCCGCTGCTGGGCCTTGACGAGCCCTTCCTGGTGATCAACGGCGACATCTGGTGTGACTGGGATGTGGCGCAGGCGCCGAACGTACTCGGCCCCGGCCATCTTGCGCACCTCGTGCTGGTGCCGAATCCGCCGCATCATCCGCAGGGCGACTTCGCGCTGCGCGGGAGCGAAGTCGGTGCCGATGCCACCGCCGGCGGCGGTGCGCGCAGCTGCACGTTCTCGGGCATCGGCGTCTATCGTCCGCAGGTCTTCGCCGGGATCCGCCGCGGCGCGCCGGCGAAGCTGGCACCGCTGCTGCGCGCGGCGATGGCGCAGCGGCGCGTCTCCGGCGAACTGCATGGCGGGCGCTGGGTGGATGTCGGCACGCCGCAAAGGCTTGCCGGACTCGATGCCGAACTGCGCTCGTCATCCCACCAGGGGATCCCGTCCCCGGCGCCTGCACGCGGGGACATATAATCGAGCGATGGAACCCTCACCCCCTCCGGCCGGCGACAGCTTCGCGGCGTATCGCCGGCGCCGACTTTCCCTGATCGAACGCATCAGCCGCGGCGGCGGCGGGGTCGCGTTGATTCCCACGGCGCCGGAGCAGGCGCGCAATCGCGACACGCACTTTCCCTACCGCGCCGACAGCTATTTCCAGTACCTGACCGGATTCACCGAACCCGAGGCGGTACTGGTGCTCGTCGCCGGTCGCGGCGATGCCGCCCCGCAATCCATCCTGTTCTGCCGCGAGAAGAATCTGGAGCGGGAGATCTGGGACGGTTTTCGCCACGGTCCGCAGGGCGCTCGCGAGGCCTTCGGCTTCGATACGGCATACGCCATCGGCGAGCTCGACGCCAAACTGGTCGAGTTGCTTGCCGACCAGCCGGCGCTGTGGTTTTCCATCGGCCACGATGCCGGCTGGGACGGCCGCATCGCGGCCGCGCTGAACAAGGTGCGTGCCGAGAGCCGCAGCGGCAAGCGTGCGCCGGCGGCGATTCGCGATGTGCGCGCCGAGCTCGACGCCATGCGCCTGGTCAAGGACGGCGCCGAACTCGCCATCATGCGCCGCGCCGCGGAAATTTCGACGGGCGCCCATGTGCGCGCCATGCGCTTCGTCAGGCCGGGCCGTTTCGAGTACGAAGTCGAGGCCGAGCTGCTGCACGAGTTTCGCCGCCGGGGTTGCGAGTATCCGGCCTACACCTCGATCGTTGCCGGCGGGGCGAACGCCTGCGTGCTGCATTACGTCGGCAACGACCAGGTTTTGCGCGACGGCGACCTGCTGCTGATCGACGCCGGCGGCGAGCTCGAAGGCTATGCTTCCGACATCACACGCTGCTTTCCGGTAAGCGGGCGCTTCAGCGGGCCGCAGGCCGATGTCTACGATCTGGTGCTCGACGCCCAGGCCGCCGCTATCGCGGCGGTGCGCCCAGGCGCAACATTCCTCGACCCGCACGAGGCGGCGCTGAAGGTGCTGGCACAGGGCATGATCGACCTCAAGCTGTTGCCGGGTTCGCGCGATGCCGTGATCGAGTCGGAAAGCTACAAGCGTTTCTTCATGCACCGCACCAGCCACTGGCTGGGCAAGGACGTGCACGATGCCGGCGAGTACAAGGAAGGCGAACACTGGGCGCCGCTGGCGCCGGGCATGGTGCTGACCATCGAGCCCGGCTGCTACA
>CAZGQB010000417.1:0-2236 GCA_964527055.1 uncultured Sulfuritalea sp. | reverse complement strand
ATGCCCTTGTCCAGCAGCTTGCGGCCGGTCAGGTGGTCGGTCGGCTGGTTCAGCGAGTCGATCGCGATCAGCCGCCCGGCTTTGAAGTAGTACCAGGAGAATTTCCGCGTCGTCGCATCGACTTCACCGGCGCCGCGCGTCACCACGGTATCGAAGCCGGCCGTGAGGCCGGCCATCTGCAGCTTGACGTCGTACTGGTCGGACCAGAACCAGGGCGTCGCGGCGAACGGCCGTTCGCGTCCGAGCAGCGCGACGGCGGCCGACTTCGCCTGCTCCATGGCGTTCTGCACGGATTCGAGGCGGCGCAGGCTGCCGTCATCCATGCGTCGCACGCTGCAGTCGCCGGCGGCGACGATGGCCGGGTCGGCGGTACGGCTGCAGGCATCGACCACGATGCCGCCGGCCACCTCGACGCCGGCGTCTTGCGCCAGCTCGGCGTTGGCGATGACGCCGATGCCGACCAGCACCAGGTCGGCCGGAAACTCGCGGCCGTCGCCGGTCCTCACGGCGGCGATCCGGCCGGCCCTGCCCAAGAGTTCCGCCACCGTGGCGGCCAGCACCAGCTCGACGCCCTGGCCGGCGTGCAGGTCGCGGTAGAAGCGCGACACATGCGGCGGCACGACGCGCGCCAGCAGGCGCTCGGCGGCCTCCAGCACCGTGACGCGCTTGCCCCGGCGGCGCGCCACGGCGGCGACTTCGAGGCCGATGAAACCGCCGCCGATGATCACCACGTTCTGCGCGGTGTCCAGCGCGGCCTTGATGGCCTTCGCGTCATCCAGCGAGCGCAGGCCGCAGACGCCGGCCAGATCAGCCCCGGCCAGCGGCAATGGCCGCAGGCGGGCGCCGGTGCATAGCGCAAGGCCGTCGTAGGCCAGCATCGAGCCGTCGGTCAGCCTCACCTGCTTCGCGCCGCGGTCGATCGCCGTGACGCCGGCGCCAGCGCTGTGCGTCCCTGCGGGAACTTTCAAGCCTATGCTCTTCTTTTCCATGGCCTCTGCCGTGCGCATCATCAGCTGCGCCTCGGCCGTCTCGCCCAGCAGGAACCCCTTCGACAGCGGCGGCCGCTGGTAGGGCGCATGCGGCTCGGCGCCGAGCAGCGTGACCGGCCCGGCGTAGCCTTCCGCGCGCAGGGTTTCCGCGACGGTCAATCCGGCCAGTCCGGCGCCGACGATCAGCATTCCCCCCATCCGTGCTTCTCCTCTGCTGGTGCGATCGCGCTTGCGGCCCGGCTAGCCGGCAGGCCGCGTGCCAATGAATTTCGGCTCTTCGAACAGCGACGTGAATTTGACCTGGCGCACCTCGGGGTGGTCCGGCAGCAGGTACATGGTCGGCGTCAGCATTTCCTCGAAGATGCCGCGCAGGCTGCGCGCGCCGACCCTGTATTCCATCGCCAGGTCGGCGATCTGCTGGAACACCAGCGGTTCTATGGTCAGTTCCACGTTGTCGTTGGCCAGCATCTGGCGATACTGCTTGTAGATCGAGTTCTTCGGCTCGGTCATGATCCGCACCATCATCTCGCGCGACAGCGGGTTGAAGTGGGCGATGATCGGCAGGCGCCCGGCGAATTCCTGGATCAGGCCGAACTCGAACAGGTCGGTGGGCTTGATGCGCGAGTTGAGGCGGTCGAGCATCTTCTGGTTGTCGCTTTCGGTGGTCGAAATGAAACCGAAAGCGCGGGTGCGCGCCCGATTTTCTTCGAGTCCGACGAAGGCGCCGCCGCAGATGAACAGCACCTGCGTGGTGTCGATGTAATGCGCGCCCTTGATCCTGACCGGCACGCCTTCCATGATCTTCAGCAACGCATGCTGCACGCCTTCGCCCGAGGTGCCGCGCAGCGTCCCCTGCTGGCCGCTGATGGCCTTCAGCTTGTCGATTTCGTCGATGAAGACGATGCCGCGCTGGGCGCGTTCGACGTCGCCCTCGGCCTTGTCGATCAGCCGCAGCAGGATGGCCTCGATCTCGTCATTGACGAATTCGCTCTGCGCCAGCGAGGTCGCGTTGGCGGTGACGAAGGGCACCTGCAGCACGCGCGCCAGCGTCTCGCAGATCAGCGTCTTGCCGGTGCCGGTGGGGCCGACCAGCAGTACGTTGCTCTTGATGATCTCGACCTTGTCCGGTTCGGCCAGCGCGATCTTCTTGTAATGGGTGTAAATGGCCACGGCCAGCTGGCGCTTGGCCTCTTCCTGGCCGACCACATGCTGGTCGAGGTAGTTGACGATCTGGCTCGGGGTCATGG
>CAZGQB010000416.1:0-2239 GCA_964527055.1 uncultured Sulfuritalea sp. | reverse complement strand
CCATCTGGCCCTGGTGCGCGACCAGGCGGCGACCAGCCGCCCGCGCATGGTGATCCGTGCCGCCTACAACTCGGCGCGACCCGCGGAATGGTTCGCGAAGGAGGCCAAGGTGCCGGCCGTGGTGCTCCCGTTCACGGTCGGCGCGCCGGAGGCGGCCGACCTGACGGCGCTGTTCGACACCACGGTGCAGCGCCTGCTCAAGGGCTTGGGGACATGAATCTTGCGGCGACTGATCCAGGCCTGCTGGCGGCGCCGTTCGCCGCCGGACTGGTGGTGCTGGCGACCCATGTGCCGCTGGGCATCACCGTGCTCCGGCGCGGCATCATCTTCATCGATCTTGCCGTGGCGCAAGTGGCCGCGCTGGGTGTCATCGTCGCCGGACTCGCGCATCTCGACGAGCGTTGGGGCGGCTTCGGCACCCAGCTTGCGGCGGGAATCGCCGCCCTGGGCGCGGCGGCGCTGCTGACATTCTGCGAGCGCCGCTGGCCGGAGATCCAGGAGGCGCTGATCGGTCTGCTGTTCGTCTTCGCCGCCGCCGCCGGCATCCTCCTGCTGGCCGGCAACCCGCACGGCGGCGAGCATCTGCGCGACCTCCTGGCCGGCCAGATCCTGTGGACGGGCTGGGGCCAGATCGGCATCGTCGCCGCGCTGTCCGCCGCCGTGCTGGCGGGCCGGGCATGGTTCGCGCGTCGCGGCGGCGGCGAAGGCCTGGCGTTCTACGGGCTGTTTGCCGTCGCCGTCACCGCCTCGGTACAACTGGTGGGCGTACTTCTGGTGTTTGCCAGCCTGATCGCCCCGGCGGTGGCGACGCGCGCATTCGGCGGCTGGCGGCAAATCGTGGTGGCATATCTGGCGGGCGCGGCAGGCTATGCCGTAGGCCTGGCGCTCTCCCTGTCGGCCGATCTTCCCGCCGGGGCAACCGTAGTCTGTTGCCTGTGCCTGATGGCGTTGGGGGGACTGGCCCGGCCATTTTCAAGGCCCGACACAGGCGAGTTATACTGATCGAACTCCAATAAAGGCAGTTCCCCCAATTACTGCGTCAGTCCAGTGGCAGACGAAGACGATCTGATGGACCTCGATTTCACGGTGCCCGGTGCGTTCGATACGGCGCCGGAGGAGCCTGTTGCGCCTGAAATTGCCGTCGAACCCGAGCCGCCCCCACCGCTCCCGGCGCCGGTGCGCCCACCGCTCCCGGCCGCTCTCCGGGAAGCCGCCACCCTTTACGCCGCCGGGCAGGAACTGGACGCGATGCGCCGCCTGGAGGCTGCGATCAAGAGCAATGAAGACCTCGGCGACGCCGCCGTGCGCGCCTGGGGCTGCCTGTTCGAACTGCTGCAGGCTCTCGGCCGCCGTCCGGCCTTCGATGCGCTGGCGCTGAACTTTGCGCGCCGTTTCGAGAAATCGCCGCCGACCTGGAGTCCGGTGGTCGATGGTCCGCATGTGGCAAGCGAGAGCAGCGGCGGACGGGCCCACGTTTCGCTCTCCGGCGTGCTCGATGCCGGCATCGGCGAAGTCCTCAAGCAGGCCATGAAACTCGCGGCTACCAGCACGGTCGTGCGCATGGACTTGGCCAAGCTGGATGATGTCGACAACAACGGCGCGACGCTGCTGATGCGCGCCCTGGCCGCGCTCAAGCGCGCCAAGAAGGAAACCGTGTTCGGCAGCCCCGATCATCTGGCGCAGATCCTGGCGGCGAAACTGGTGCCGGGTGAGCGCAGCCATGAATCGATGTGGCTGCTGCTGCTGGAGCTGTATCAGCAGGCCTATCGGCAGGATGCCTTCGAGGAGGCCGCGGTGAACTACGCCGTGACCTTCGAGGTTTCGCCGCCGTCGTGGGAAGCGCTACCGCCGCGGGTTGCCGAGGCGACGCCGCAGGCTTCATCCGCCACGGCGGAAAAGACCGAGGGTTTCGTCTTGCGCGGACAGATGCTGGGCGTCGACGTCGCCCAGTTTGCGCCGCTGGAAACGGCGCTGGCGGGCAGCGATGAGTTCGATATCGACGCCCACAACCTGGTGCGCATCGACGGCACCAGCGCGAGGGCCCTGCTCGAGGTCCTGACACGGCTTCATGCCGCCGGCAAGAAGCTGCGGATCATCGGCTTGAGCACCCTCGTGGCGGCGTATCTGGAAGCGCTCGGCTTCGACGATGTCGCGGTTCTGCGTGCCCGCGTCATCTGACCCGAGAACAGTCCGGCAGGAATCCCATGGAGCAATATCACGGCACCACCATCCTTTCCGT
>CAZGQB010000415.1:0-2242 GCA_964527055.1 uncultured Sulfuritalea sp. | reverse complement strand
GTGACGGAGTTTTCGAGCGCCTTGTCCATCAAGGTGCGGAAAGGCGAGATCAGTGCCAGGCAGGCGCAGGCGGCCTGGAAGGATTTCGAGGCCTTCTGCAAGTCCGGCTTGCGCTTGTTGCCCGTGAGTCGCAAAGCGTTTCTGGAGGCGGCCGGAATGACGCGGAATGCGGCCAGTGGCTTGCGCTCCGGTGATGCCTTGCACCTGGCGATGGCGCTTGAGGCAGGCGCCAGCGGGATTGCCACGGTCGACGAGACCTTGGCAAGGAACGCGAAAGCGAACGGATTGCCGGCAAGTCTGCCGGCCTGACTGTGTCTCACCCCATGATCCGGTCCGGGCTCGAAATGATCGCCATGTCAGCCTGAATCGCCGTCCCGCCAGTGCCGACTTTTCCGGCATTGCCCCGTCGTCGCCCAAACCGGTGTCACTGCAACCTGAAGCTCACCGGAAACAGCGTCTGGCGGGGGTTGCCGGGCAGGGCGCCGATGTGGCGCGCGGCGTCGAGCGCGGCCTGGTCGAGGATGGCGTGGCCCGAACTGCGGGCGATGGCGGCGGATACCAACTGGTCGTTTTCCGCCAGCGACAGCAGCAGGATGACTTCGCCTTCCAGCCCCTGGGCCACGGCCTGCGGCGGATAGAACAGGTGTTTCGACAGTGCGGCCTGGGCGCGCTGCAGCGCTGCGCCCTGCAAGCGGCGGGGAGGGGCGGCCGGCTGTTGCGGGCGTGCATCGGCGGGGCTTGCCGTGGTGCTGACGGCTTCCGCTATCGCCTCGGGCGCGGGGGCCGGCAGCAGGCGCGCGGCGATGGCGGGGGCGGGCGGGGGCGGCGGCTGCGCCGCCAGCCAGATCGGGCCGATGATCAGCAGGACATGCAGGGCGAGGCTGGTCAGCAGGGCGAGGTGGAGCGGCATCGGAACGATTCTATGTCCCCGGAGCCTGCGACGGGGACGGTATCCCCCGGTGGGATATGGCGTCAGGCCGGCTTGCGGCGGCGCAGGCCATATACTTGCGCCCATGAAAATCCTTCTTGTCCTGCTCGCCCTGTTCCTGGCGCCCGGCCCCGCGCAGGCGCAGACCCTGCCCGACCCGGTCAGGTTTTCCATCGTCATCGAGCTGGGCGACGTGGCAGCCGCGCGCGAGTGGCTGGATGCCGGCCTGCCGCCGGATTTCGAAGGCAACGTGATCGGCACCGGGCTCATGATCGGCGCCTGGGAAGGCAACATTCCGATGATGGAGTTGTTCCTCTCGCGCGGCGCCGACATCAACAAGGCCAATTCGAGCGGCGAGCAGGCGCTGTTGCTTGCCGCCTGGAAGGGACAGCTCGCAGCCGTCCGCTGGCTGGTGGAACGCGGTGCGAGCCTGAACCGGCAGGGAAAGCAATGGGCCGCACTGCACTACGCGGCATTCGGCGGCCATGCCGAGGTGGTGGCCTACCTGCTGGAACATGGCGCCGACATCAACGCCCTGTCGTCCAACGGTTCGACGCCGCTGATGATGGCCGCGCGCGAAGGCAGGGAGTCGATCGCCAGGACCCTGCTGGCGGCCGGCGCCCGCCGCGACATCGTCAACGAGTACGGCGACGACGCGATGCGCTGGGCGATGCGCAACAACAACCTGAAGATCGCCCAGGAAATTGCCGGCCAGGAAAAGTTCGCCGCCGCCGCGGCGCAGCCGAAGGCGTCCTGGGGGCAGCCCGTGCGTTCGCAGCCGGTACCGGACCGCGCCGACATGATGCTGGCCCAGGCGCGCAAGATGGAGGCGGCGGGACGGCGCGATGAGGCGTTGAAGCTCTACCGCGCCGCGCTGGCGGCGATTCGCAAGGCGGAGGCGGGGGCGGGCAAGCGTGCCGCCGCCCGCCCCACCACCGGAATGGTGATCACCGCGAAGCGCGGCAAGCCCGGCGAGCAGACTGCCGCCCTGAATTACGCCACGCCGGCAGCCGGCATCGAGGCGGAAAAGGTCGGCGCCGGCGGTACGGTGAGCGGCGCGGCGGCGGACGCCGCCGACGACTGGCTGCGTCGCGCCCGCGAATTCGAGGCCGCGGGCCGCCGCAAGGAGGCCATGCAGGCCTATCGCCAGGCGGCCGCGGTTCTGCGCGGCGGTGGCACGGCGCCCGCCCATTCACCGGTACATCCCTGAGCGAGGTGCCGGCGCCGCCGGAAACTTGACAATTAAAGATTTAATAATTACGATAAGGAAAAATCAATTACGAAAAGTGGAATAACGACCCCCGCCAAGGAGAG
>CAZGQB010000414.1:0-2242 GCA_964527055.1 uncultured Sulfuritalea sp. | reverse complement strand
TAGCGGCCGGACCGAAGCCCGCCGCTATTTTGTCCTGCTGAAATCCGCCGGACGCTTTTCCTTGAACGATGTGATGCCTTCGCGGGCGGCTTCGGTGCAGGCGGAACGGCCGAAGGCCCGGTAGCCGGCTTCGAGCGCGGCGGCGAAACTCGGCGCGGCGGCGGCCTCGCGGATGGCCTGTTCCATGATGGCTATGCATTCGCGGCTGAGCACCTGGCCGCCGGCGCTGCGCGCCTCCACCGGCTCGATGCTGACGGTCACCGGCGCGTCGCCGATCGGCGCGATTTTGTTCGCAAGTTCGCCCACCCGTGCCGCTGCCATCGCGATCAGCGACGGGTAATCCTCGGCGAGGCCGCTGACGATGCCCAGTTCGTGGGCGCACGCCGCCTTGAGGCGTTCGGCCTGGCGCAGCATGGCGTTGAAGGTGGCCGTCGCATGCGGCCAGCGACGATAGGGCACCACCATGGCGCCGATGCCGGGGACGATGCCCAGGGTTACTTCCGGCAGTTGCAGCCAGGCGCGCTTCAGCGCCACGATGGCGTGGCAACGCATCGCCAGTTCGAGGCCGCCGCCCAGCGCCATGCCGTTGAGTGCCGCCACCACCGGCTTCTTCATTTGGTCGAGATGTACCAGCAGGCGCGAACAGTCGCGGGCGTACCGCGCCGAGGCCGGGGCATCGCCCAGCATGTCGACGAAGCGGCCGATGTCGGCCCCGGCGCAGAAGGCGCGCGTGCCGTAGCCGGTGATCACGAAGCCCTTCACGTCGGGCTTGTTCTCGAAGCGGCGGATCACCGAGAGGATCTCGTCGTTCATCTCGTCATGCAGCGCATTCATGGCTTCCGGCCGGCGCAGGGTGATGACTTTGACGCCGTCCAGGTCATCGACCAGGATATGGCGCAGGAAGCCCTGGTAGGCGGCGAAGGGCTGCTGCGGCATCGGCATGCCGCGGCGCTCCTCGCGCAGGCGCATCAGGGCGCCGCCGCTGGTCGGCTCGCCCAGGTTGCGCATCAGGTCGAGCGGGCCGTGCTTGAAACCCAGCGCCAGCCGGCAGCCGAGGTCGAGGTCCGCCGGGTCGCCGATCTTGCGGTCGACGATGTCCACGCTTTGCGAGAACAGGATGCCGAGCAGGCGCTCGCGCACCGCCTTGGCCGTGTCCGCCGCGACCTCGACCTTCCTGCCGGGTGGCACCGTGACCCAGGTGTCGACCGAGCGGAAGATCGGCGCCGGGTCGTAGTGCGATCCTTCCATCTCGGCCTGCAGCGTATTGGTCTCGGTGATGATCGGATTGCCGCGCGCGAGGTTCAGCACGAAGAAAGGGCCGGCGTGCACGAACTCGGCGGCGACGCTGTCGATTTCGGCGGCGGTGGCGCGGTCGAGCAGCAGCGCGGATTCATTGCACCAGTTGTCGAAAATGCGGTCGAGCATGAAGCAGGCGACATCGGCGGTGACCAGAGGCACCTTGCCGGTGATGCAGAACACCCAGCGCAGGTAGTCGACCACGGCCGGATCGGTCTTCTCCCAGGCGATGACTTCCACCGCCGGATTGCGCCAGGCCGGGGCGAAGAAATGCGTGACCGTGGCGCGTTGCCGGTGCTTCAGGGCGGAAAAAATCTGCGCCGCCGGTAGGGAGCTGGTGTTCGATGTGATCAGGGCGTCGGGGCGTACCACCGCTTCGATCTGGGCGAAGATTTTGCGCTTGAGGGACAGGTTCTCCGTGGCGGCCTCGATCACCCAGTCGCAGCCGGCGATGTCGGCATAGTCCAGCGTGCCGACCAGGTTGGATGTCACCGCCGCGGCGTCGGCCTCGCTCATCTTGCCCCTGGCCACGGCCTTCTTCGAGTACTCCTGGAAGCGCAGCAAGGCGCTGTCCACGGCCTTTTGCGAAACATCGACGAGAAACAGCTTCAGCCCGGGCAGCGCGCTCTTGAGGTAATAGCCGATGTCGGGGCCGATGGTGCCGGCGCCGATGATGGCGACGGCACGGGGCAGGGACCGAACGGGAGTGGCAAGCAGGGGGTTGGCGAAGGCGGTGGTCATGATTCATTTCCTTTGTATGCGGTATACAAACGAATTATCCAATATTGTCGGCCGTCGCACAATCGCCACGGAAGTGTGGCGACGATATCGCGCAAGGCCCGTGCTAGCATTGCCGTTGTCATTGACGGGGCAGCCGAGCAGGGGAGAGCGTGGCACAGCCGGAACAACAAGCACGGGAGGAAATCGACCGCCTGCTGCAGGCCGC
>CAZGQB010000413.1:0-2261 GCA_964527055.1 uncultured Sulfuritalea sp. | reverse complement strand
GGTTGTTGGGGTTGATGACGACGATGGCGCGCGTCTGCGGCGTGATCTTGGCGCGAATGTCGGCCAGGTCGGGCAGCCAACCGGAACCTTCGTCGCACAGATAATGCCGCGGCGTGCCGCCGGAAAGACTCACCGCGGCGGTCCACAGCGGATAGTCGGGCGCAGGCACCAGGACTTCGTCGCCGGTATCGAGCAGCGCATTCATGGCCATCACGATCAGTTCGGAGACGCCGTTGCCGATGTAGATATCCTCGATCGTCACGCCCTTGATGTGCTTTTGCTGGGTGTAATGCATCACCGCCTTGCGCGCCGAGAAGATGCCCTTCGAATCGACATAGCCGGCCGCGTTGGGCAGGTTGCGGATCATGTCCTGCTGGATTTCCTCTGGCGAATCGAAGCCGAAGGCGGCCAGGTTGCCGATGTTCAGCTTGATGATCTTGTGGCCTTCCTCTTCCATCTGCCGCGCGCGGGCGAGCACGGGTCCGCGAATGTCGTAGCAGACGTTGGCGAGCTTGGCGGATTTGTTCACTGGCTGCATGAGCAACCGTCCTTTCTGCATGACGCCGGCCGGGGCAGGCGCCGTTTCACAACCGGGTTTAAGGGCAGGCCCCGGCCCGCGAAGCGGGCACTATGCGGGAACCGAAATGTATAATGTTACCGAAGCCCATGCTGCACCGCAAATTCAGATTTGATGCGGCTTTCCGCCCCTGTGGGTGCTGCCTGCCCCTTGCCGACCCGGTTGCCGAACCTGCCTGCCCGAATGAAGCTGCATTCCTCCGTCACTGCCGGCCTGCTGACGATCACCGCCTACGATGCCGAGCACATCGCCGTCAATGGCCGTCGCCTGACAACAAGTTTCCTGCTGACCCCGCAGCGTCTTGCCGAAGGCTGGCCGCCGGCTTCGTTCGATCAGATGACCCTGAACGACCTGCAGGCCATTGCCGAACTCGACTGTCCGATCGTCCTGCTCGGCACCGGCAAGCGCCAGCGTTTTCCAGCCCCCGCCCTGCTGCGGCCGCTGATCGATCGACGCATCGGCGTCGAAATCATGGATAGCCCGGCCGCCTGCCGCACCTACAACATCCTCGTGGCCGAAGGACGCGACGTCGCCGCCGCACTGATCATCGAAGGTGCCGGGTGACCCGGAGCCTCCTCACGGTAGAATTACAGGGTGTGTCGCCGGCTCCAGAGGCCGCAGGCCACCGGAACCCCGGATTTCCTGGAAACCCAGCTGCATCCCCGCAATGAAGAAACTCCCTATCCCCGAGGCCAGTGGCTTCCAGTGCAATGCCCAGAGGCTGCGGCACCCGAGCTGAACTTACCCGACCGGCCGATGAAGCTCGCACTCAAAGTCGATGTCAATACCTGGCGCGGTACCCTGCGGGGCGTGCCTCGGCTGGTTGAGATACTGCGCCGCCAGAAAGCGGATGCCAGCTTCCTCTTTTCGCTGGGTCCAGACCACTCAGGACGCGCCATCCGGCGCGCCTTCCGCCCCGGATTCATGAAGAAGCAGCGGCGTACATCCGCGCTATCGCACTACGGGATCAAGACGCTGATGTACGGCACCCTGCTGCCCGGCCCCGACATCGGACGCCGGGGTGCCGACATCATGCGCGCCACCCGCGACGCCGGGTTCGAAGCGGCAATCCACGGCTGGGATCACGCCAAATGGCAGGACGGTGCCGCCACGGCCGACTCCGGCTGGACCGAGGTCGAGATGCGGCGGGCGCACCGACGCTACAGCGAGATATTCGGCAACGAAGCTCCCGGACACGGCGCCGCCGGTTGGCAAATGAGCCCGCATGCGCTGCGCCTGACGCAGCGCCTCGGCTATCGCTGGGCATCCGACTGCCGCGGCACGCACCCCTTCGTACCGGTATGGAACGGCGAGGTGGTCGCCTGCCCGCAGTTGCCGACTACGCTGCCGACGCTGGACGAACTGATCGGCATCGACGACCTGACGCCGGACAACGTACATCTGCATCTGCTGCGCCTGACGGCGCCGGCAACGCAGGACCATGTTTTTACGCTGCACGCCGAACTCGAAGGGCTCAAATTGGGCGATGTCCTGGAGCGATTGCTGACGGGCTGGCGTGAGCAGGGTTACGAACTGGTATCGATGGGTATGTTGCGCGATGCGCTCGACCCTGCGCTGCTCCCCCGCCACGAAATGGTCCGGGGCGAAATCCCCGGCCGAGCCGGCAGCCTGATGCTGCAGGGCGAGGAGTTTCTGTCAACCTGGAAGGAAGCTGCATGACCGA
>CAZGQB010000412.1:0-2262 GCA_964527055.1 uncultured Sulfuritalea sp. | reverse complement strand
GGCCGGCGCCAGCGCACGCGGCCTGGTCCTGGTCTTCCACGGCAATGCCGGCAACATCGGCCATCGCCTTGACTATCTGCGCATGTTCCACGATCTCGGTTATGCCAGCCTGATCATCGACTACCGCGGCTACGGCCGCAGCAGCGGCAAGCCCTCCGAGGAAGGCACTTACCTCGATGCCGCCGCCGCGTGGCGCCATGCCACGCAAATTCTCGGCTACCCGGCCGCAAGGATCGTACTCTTCGGCGAATCCATGGGCGGCGCAGTGGCGGCGCAACTCGCTACCGTCCACAAGCCGGCGACGCTGGTGCTGGCCTCGACCTTCACCTCGGTGCCGGACCTCGGCGCCGGAATCTACCCGTGGCTGCCGGTTCGCCTGCTCGCACGCATCGGCTATGACACGCGCGAGCGCCTGGCAACGATCGCTGCTCCTGTGCTGGTGATCCACAGCCGCGGCGACGACATCATTCCCTTTGCCCATGGCGAGCAATTGTTCGCCGCGGCCAAACCGCCCAAGAAGTTCCTCGAAATCGAGGGCGGCCACAACGACGGCTTCGTCTTCAATCGCGAGGCATGGGTACGCGGGCTCGATGACTTCCTGCGCTCCGCCCTCGAGTCAAACGCAGTTCAGACGCCAGCCGCCGCCGTCCAGTAGGCGGAGTCGCGCCAGCGCGCCTTCAGCAGGTCGATGAACGAGCGCACGCGCAACGGCAGGTGGCGACGCTGCGGCACCACGGCGTGGATGCCCACCGGCGGTGCGGCGAACTCATCGAGTACCGTCACCAGCCGTCCGGCGGTGATGTCGGCACCAACTTCCCACAGGGAGCGCCAGGCCAGGCCTTTGCCGGCCAGCGCCCAGTCGTGGAGTACCGCGCCGTCGTTGCATTCGAAGCCGCCGCCCACTTTGACCACTCTGACCTCGTCGTCGACGCGCAGGGTCCATCCGCGCTGCTGACGCAGCGACAGGCAGTTGTGGTCGGCAAGAGAAGTCGGCGCTGGCGGTACGCCGAATCTGGCAATGTAGTCGGGGCTGGCGACCACCACCCGGCGCATTTCCCCGAGGCGGATGCTGATCAGGCTGGAATCGGCCAGATCGCCGATGCGTATCGCGCAGTCGACGTTTTCTTCGACCAGATCCACAAGGCGATCGGAAAGCTCGAGGCGAACCGTGACTTCCGGATTCTCCGTCATGAAGTCCATGAGCAGGGGCGCCACATGTCGCCGCCCGAATCCGGCCGGCGCAGAAACCTTCAGATGCCCTCCGGGACGAATGCCGCCCAGGCTTACCGCGCCCTCGGCATCGGCCAGTTCGCGCAGGATGCGCTGGCACTCCTCAAGGAAGGCCGCACCCTCGAAGGTCAGGGAGATCCGGCGCGTCGTGCGCAGCAGCAGTTTCGCCCCAAGGCGTTCCTCCAAGGCATCGAGCCGGCGACCGATGATGGCCGGCGTAACCCCTTCGATGCGGGCAGCCGCGGACAAACTGCCACGACTTGCGACATCAACAAACGCAGATATCTGCTTGAATTGATCCATTACATACTTTTAGTAACTAATCATTTGATCGTATCGTAGCTTCTATATCCTATTTTGCAAGAATAGAATCTGACCGTCCCAGCAACCCATTTCCAGGAGTTCCCCATGGCCCTGCCCGCCGGCGTCCAGATCAACGCCCCCGTTTCCGCCGAATACGCGACCGTCCTGACGCCCGAGGCGCTGGAACTGGTCGCCAAGCTGCACCGCGCCTTCGAGCCGCGCCGCAAGGAATTGCTGAAGAAACGCGTCGAGCGTCAGGCCCGCATCGATGCCGGCGAGATGCCCGACTTTCTGCCCGAGACGAAACACATCCGCGAAGGCGACTGGAAGATCGCGCCGCTGCCCAAGGCCCTGGAATGCCGCCGCGTCGAAATCACAGGCCCGGTCGAGGCCAAGATGATCATCAACGCCTACAACTCGGGCGCCGATTCCTACATGACCGACTTCGAGGACTCGAACAGCCCGAAGTGGGACAACCAGATCCAGGGCCAGATCAATCTCTACAAGGCGATCCGCCGCCAGTTGAGCTTCAAGAACGAAGCCGGCAAGGAATACAAGCTCAACGAAAAGATCGCCACCCTGCAGATCCGCCCGCGCGGCTGGCACCTTGACGAGAAGCATGTGACTGTCGACGGGCAGCGCGTCTCCGGCGGCATCTTCGATTTCGCGCTGGTGTTCTTCCACAACGCCAAGGAGCAGGTCGCCCGCGGCGCCGGCCCCTTCTTCTAC
>CAZGQB010000411.1:0-2271 GCA_964527055.1 uncultured Sulfuritalea sp. | reverse complement strand
GGTGGCTCTTCGCCCTTCGGCCACGGTGGCTACCACCCGGAAGGCATCTGCGTCGGCGGCCCGTCGGCGGGCAACCGCACTGCGGTCAAGGTCTGGGAAAACCGCGAGTACCGCAACCTAGACGACACCGTCGAACTCGGCACGCGCAACATCAAGATCGCGCTGCGCCGCCTGCGCCGCTTCGCGCGCGAGGGCGCCGAGGACGAGCTGGATCTGGACGGCACCATCACCGGCACCGCGCGCAACGCCGGCTGGCTCGACATCAAGATGCGCCCCGAGCGCCACAACAAGGTCAAGGTGCTGCTCTTCCTCGACATCGGCGGCTCGATGGACGACCACATCAAGGTCTGCGAGGAACTGTTCTCCGCGGCCAAGAGCGAGTTCAAGCACCTCGAATATTTCTACTTCCACAACTGCATCTACGACTACGTCTGGAAGGACAACCGCCGCCGCCATGGCGAGCGCTTCCCGCTGTGGGACGTGATGCACAAGTACGGCGAGGACTACAAGGTGGTGGTGGTCGGCGACGCCACCATGAGCCCCTATGAAATCCTGCAGCCGGGCGGCTCCGTCGAATACTCCAACGAGGAAGCCGGCGCGGTCTGGCTGCAGCGCATGCTCGACACCTGGCCGCGCGCGGTCTGGCTCAACCCCGAACCCGAGCGTTTGTGGGACTACCGTCATTCCATCGAACTGATCCGCACCATTTTCAACAGCCGCATGTTCCCGCTGACGCTGGCCGGACTGGAACGTGCGATGCGCGAACTCAACAAATAGGAGAACACGCCATGCAAGCACGCCGCCGTACACTCAAGGCCCTTGCCGCCGCCGGCCTGCTCGGCCCCGCCGGAATTTCCGGCCTGATCCGCGATGCGCTGGCCAAGGGCGATGCGCCGATCCGCCCCGGCCTGAACAAGGTGCGCGGCGAAGTCATCGTCAATCGCCGGCTGGCGACCGAAGGCCAGCTCATCAAACCCGGCGACACCATCGTCACCGGCCGCGACAGCGAAGCCATCTACGTCATCGGCCAGGACGCCTTCATGCAACGCGAACTGACCACGGTCAGCTTCGGCGCCGACGCGCTGCAGAACCTGATGCGGGTGGTCTCGGGCAAGATCCTCTCGGTGTTCGGCAAGGGGGCGAAGACCATCCAGGTATCGACCGCCACCATCGGCATCCGCGGCACCGGCTGCTACATCGAGGAGGAAAACCACGGGGCGAAGGCGCGCACCTACTTCTGCCTCTGCTACGGCGACGTCGAGCTCGTACCCGCCGCCGCGCCGCAGGAAGCCGTGCGCTACAGCACGAGGCGCCACGACATGCCGTACTACATCCACAACGACATGCAAATGCCGAAGATGATGGTGCCGGCCGCCGTCATCAACCACACCGACGACGAGCTCACGCTGCTCGAAGCCCTGGTCGGCCGCCGGCCGCCCTTCTGGGGAAGCGGCTCGGGGTACTGAACCCGCGCGGGAGCCGGGGTTTCCCGGAATCAGCGTGAATCGAACATCGGCGGCGCGACCTTGATGACTTCCGAAATCGTGGTCAGTCCCGCCGCCACCTTTTTCGCGCCGGCGATGCGCAGCGGCTTCATGCCTTCGCGCATGGCCTGCTCGCGCAGCCTGGCCAGTTCGGCGCCCTCGGAGACGAGCTTCATGATTTCGGGCGACATGCGCATGATCTCGTAGATGCCGACGCGCCCCTTGTAGCCCGTCATGCGACAGTCGAGGCAGCCCGCCGGACGGTAGAGCTGGGTCGGCATGGTGGACTTCCACGGCGCCACCAGCGCGGTCCATGCCGCCTCGTCCTCGGCGCGCAGCCCGGCGGGCTGCTTGCACTTCGGACACAGGGTGCGGATCAGGCGCTGCGCCATGACGCCCAGCACCGTGGCCGACAGCATGTAGCGCGGTACCCCGAGTTCGACCAGCCGCGTGATCGCCGACGGCGCGTCGTTGGTATGCAGGGTTGACAACACGAGGTGGCCGGTCAGCGCCGCCTGGATGGCCATGTCGGCCGTCTCCAGGTCGCGGATCTCGCCGACCATGATGATGTCCGGGTCCTGCCGCATCAGCGAGCGGATGCCCTCGGCGAAACCCATGCCGATGTCCTGGACGATCTGCACCTGGTTGAAGGAGCCCTCGACCATTTCGATCGGGTCCTCCAGCGTGCACACGTTGACGTCCGGCGTGGCGAGGTTCTTCAGCGTCGAGTAAAGGGTCACGGTCTTGCCGCTGCCGGTCGGCCCGGTCACCAGGATGATGCCGTTGG
>CAZGQB010000410.1:0-2280 GCA_964527055.1 uncultured Sulfuritalea sp. | reverse complement strand
GCCATCCCGGCAGCCTCTGCAAACGCCTTTCGACTCACCGGCAACAAACGCAATCCAGATGTGCAGAAAGCGTCGAAGTCCTTCCATGCCGCCTGCGCCTGCCTGGCACTGATCTCCCCTTTCCGAACCTTGATGGACAAAGCGCTCGAAAACTCCGTCACTATCCAGTCAGAAGATACCAAAGGCTCCGTGCAGGACTCAAACCAGGCCTCAATTGCCGGGCTCGCCGGCTCCGGAACAAACATCGGAACCGCGGCGCTGGTGTCCAGGTAGATCATCAATAACGATCCTCCTGGCGCATCATCTGAACGGTCGTCGTCGTCATCGGCATGGTTGCCCGCAGCTTACGCAGACGCTTGATGAATGCCGCCTTGTCGAACGGCTGCGCCGGCGTCAGCTTGATCTCGCCAATCGGCGTCACTTCCGCCTCAACGGTATCGCCCTCGCGCAACCCGGCAGCGCGCGTGCATTCCACCGGCAGACGAACTGCCAGACTGTTGCCCCATTTCGCCAGTTGCAGCCTCATAGCTACCTCGCTTGTTGATACGTGTAGATACATCGTAGCACGATGATCACCATTGGCCAAGGAGCGTTACCACTTTTGGAGCGTTACCACTTTGCCGACATCTGGTCAGCAATACGCACCGATACAGGAAAATCCAGATACCCCGGCCGAAGACGCTCACGATACCCACAAAAAAAAGGAAATCGGTGCAGCCGCGAGGCCGCACCGATTTCACAACCACCCTGCCGGGCAGTCAAGGGGCATCGAAGCCCCATTACTGGACGCAACCGAAGCAATCAAGCCGCTTCCGCCACTTCCGCCCACTCACTGGACGACAGTTCAATCAACCTGCCGCCCAATGCCTCGAACTCCGTCGCCCGGTCATAATCCGCGACGTCATGCGAGTAATGCGTGACGGCGTTGACCAACCCATAGGCGGAGAGATCGCCTTCGACAATGAGGTGCCGCAACACACCGGCACGTTCAGTTTCGTTGAGCGTGTAACGGTTGGCCAGCACCTCGACAGCCTTGACGGGATCGCCGGTGAGCTTGATGCCCAGCGTCTTCTGCATCTTCTGCGCCACCTGACGAAACGTCGCCTCGGAAACCGCCGCCTCGACTACATCCCGTACCTTCAGGAAGAAAGCCTTGTCGTCTGCGGCCAGCGTATCGTCCCGGAAGACGGTAATCGCCTCCTGTTCCGATTGCAGCGTGCGCCCGACGTGCGTCTTGCGCAATGCATGATCCGACGCAATCAGGCCATTGCTGCATATCAGGCGATAGACCAAAGGCTGCACCGACAGCGTGCCGTGGCCGACTTCCGAGTTGGTGATCACGATACCGGCCTGCACTACATCTCCAGGGGCGATCTCGAACTCGACCTGTGGCGTGACGACCTTGAGGTACATCTTCGTCTCGGTCAGTTCGACCGACTCGAAGCGTGCACCTTCAAGTCGCTGCAGAATCGGCAGCACATTTTCCGCCAGATCGAAGTTGTCCAGGCGGCGGTAGCGGTCGGACAGCACCGCGCGCACCTGCCCATCCAGCGTCCGAATCATCCGTCGCTCCGTGTCGGTCTGCAGCCAAGTATTGACGTTCCGGTCGAGAAGACCCGGTTGCTCCGTCCGCATGCGTTCGAAGTAGGCGAACGGAATCTTCAACTTTTCCGCGAGCTGGCGGCGTGCGAGATTGGTTACCCCGTACTCTCCGCCGTCACCGCGCTTGACATCGACAATCATTTTCAATTCGCCATCCTCTTCGGTGTGGCATTGCAGGAGCGACGAGGGCACGATCAGGTCCTGCTTCGTCGCGAGTTGGCGCTGCAGTTCCAGCGCCAGACTTACCATGGAAGATCCGCATTTCATATCGATTACTCCAAAAGAAAAGCGGGGACGGCAGACCCCGAGCGGGGGCTGCAACATGCCCGCTGGGGTCACTAAACCGGGCCGGAGGATTCCGGACCGGACGGTCGGCGCGACTCGCATCGCACCACTACATGGGCTACCTGAAGGGAATGCATCCCCTCCAGGCAGTACAGCAAAGAACTACAACAAGCCGCGTTCGGCGAAACTCATGACGCCGCTTCCCGCGATTACAAAATGATCCAATACCTTGACGTCGACCAATGCCAGGGCCTGCTTCAAGGACTGGGTCAGCAACTCGTCGGCGCGGCTCGCTTCGCCCACTCCCGATGGATGGTTATGGGCGAAGATCACCGCCGCCGCGTTGACGACAAGGCTCCTCTTGACGACTTCCCGCGGATACACGCTGGTTTG
>CAZGQB010000409.1:0-2282 GCA_964527055.1 uncultured Sulfuritalea sp. | reverse complement strand
GCTTCTCGATGCCCGACCTCGACAGCCCGCTGGTGGCCGACCGCCAGGCCTGGTACCTGAACCGGCCGGACCTGCTGAAGCGCATTTTCGAGCGCAGCCGGCGCTACCTGCACCACATCGTCGAGGAGCTGGAAAAGCGCGGCATGCCGACCGAACTGGCGCTGCTGCCGGTGGTCGAAAGCTCCTTCAATCCGCTGGCCTATTCGTCGGCGCGCGCGCTGGGCATGTGGCAGTTCATCCCCGCCACCGGCAAGACCTACAAGCTGCAGCAGAATGCCTGGTTCGACCAGCGCCGCGACATCATCGCCTCGACCGGCGCCGCGCTCGACTACCTGCAGGCCATCTACGAAATGCACGGTGACTGGCACCTGGCGCTGGCGTCCTACAACTGGGGCGAGAATGCCGTGGGGCGCGCCGTCGAGAAGAACCGGGCACACGGACTGCCGACGGATTACGCCCACCTCAAGATGCCGACCGAAACCGCCTATTACGTACCCAAACTGCAGGCGATCAAGAACATCGTCGCGCAACCGCAGCTGTTCGGCGTCACGCTCGAGCCGATCCCCAATCGGCCCTACTTCGGCACGGTCGAGGTCGACGACAACATGGACATCGTCCTTGCCGCGCGCCTGGCCGAAATACCGGTGGAAGAATTCATCGCGCTGAATCCGGCCTACAGCCGGCCGGTGATTCCAAGCGCGGCCAACAGTCCGTTGGTGTTGCCCGCAGACAAGGTGCAGACCTTCATCGCCAATCTGCAGAAGCACGAAGACCAGGACAAGCCGCTGTCGGCCTGGCTGACCTACAAGTTGAAGAAAGGCGAAAAGCTGGATACCGTGGCCAAGCGCCACGGGATGACCACGGCACGCCTGAAACAGCTGAACGGCATCAATGCCCGTACCAAACTCGGCCCCGGATTCACCCTGCTGGTGCCGGGCAAGGATGCGATCGGTCAGGATGCGCTGGCCGCGCGCTTGCCGCAGACGCCGGCCAGTCCGCCCAGGGCGGTCAAGAAGACAACAGGCAAGGCCGGCAAGGCCAAGAGCGCCGCGGCCGGCACTCGCAAGCCGGCACCCAAGCCGAAAAAGCGCTGAAGCCTCTCAGGCCTTGATGCAGCGCACGAGCTGCGTCGCGCCGAAGCGGCGCGCAGCCGGGTAGTCGCGGCGGCAGTCCGCGCTGGCCCGCGGGCAGCGCGGATGGAAATGGCAGCCCGCCGGCGGGTTCGCCGGCGACGGCATGTCGCCGGCCAGCTTCCGCGCCTCGCTCATGGCGCCGTCGACGCGCGGCACGGCGGCAAGCAACGCCTGCGTGTAGGGGTGGCGCGGCGAACGCAGCACTTCCTCGGCACTGCCGGATTCCACCACGCGACCGAGATACATCACCGCCACGTCGTGCGCCAGGTAATCCACTACCGCGATGTTGTGCGTGATGAAGAGATAGGCCAGTTTCAGATCGCGTTGCAGGTCGGACAAGAGATTGAGGATCTGCGCCTGCACCGACACATCCAGGGCCGAGGTCGGCTCGTCGCAGATCAGCAGTTGCGGATGGACCGCCAGGGCGCGGGCGATGGCGATGCGCTGGCGCTGGCCGCCGGAGAACTCGTGCGGGTAACGGCCCACCATGTCGGCGCGCAGGCCGACCTGCTCCAGCAGCGGGCCGACCCTCGCCGCGATACCGCGATCGCCGGCGCTGCCGCCCATGCCACCCGTGCCCAGGGCCAGCATGCCCTCGGCGATGATGTCGCCGATGCGCAGGCGCGGGTTGAGCGAAGCGAAGGGATCCTGGAAGATCATCTGCATCTTCGCGCGCAGCGGCCGCAGCTCGCCGGCCGAGCGCGTGGTCAGCTCGACGCCGTCGAGTTGCACGCTGCCGGCGGTGGGGCGCAGCAGCTGCAGCATGGCCTTGCCCGCCGTGGTCTTGCCGCAACCCGACTCGCCCACCAGCGCCAGGGTGCGCCCCGGCATGAGCTGCAGCGACATGCCGTCCACCGCGCGCACGGCGCCGACGGCGCGCTGCAGGATGCCGCGGCGGATCGGGAAATGCACCTGCAGGTCGCTGACCTCGAGCAGCGGCCTGGAATCGCCCGCAAGCGCCGTGTCGCCGGCGCCGACTTTTGCGGCAACGGCCGGCGCCGCGCCGGGCAGGAAGCAGCGCACGCGTTGGTCCGATTCAACCTCCCGCCACGGCGGCGGCGATGTGCGGCACTCCGCCATGACTTCGCCGCAGCGGTCGGCAAAGCGGCAACCGGCGTGCCGGACTTCCGCCGCCGGCACGCTGCCGGG
>CAZGQB010000408.1:0-2300 GCA_964527055.1 uncultured Sulfuritalea sp. | reverse complement strand
GGCCTGCCTGGCCAGCGCGAACCGGATCGCATCGTCGGTTGCCGTGTTGCAGGCGTGCAGGGCGGTCACGACATCGACACGATCCGGCACTTCGGGGGCGGCCAGCGAATCTTCGACGCTGCAGGCGAGGAAGCGCATCCGCGAAAAACCAAGCCGGCTGGCCAATTCACGGGATTTGTCGACCAGTTCCGGACGTGTCTCGATGCCGATGATTTCTCCATTGGCACGTTCCTTGCTGTAAAGATCGTAAAGGATGAAGCCGAGATAGGACTTGCCGGCCCCGTGGTCGACCACGGTTTGCGTCCCGGCCAGCAGCGGCTCGATGAACTGGTAGAGGTGGTAGACCTGCTTCAGCTTGCGCCGGCTGTCCTGGTTGAGCTTACCGTCGCGGGTCAGGATGTGCAGTTCCTTGAGCAGTTCGAGCGACTGCTCCGGCCTGATTTCGGGGATGCCGCTCACGCCGAAGCTCAGTCTTCAGCGGGCAGGCGAATGATGTGCTGGCCCGACTTTTCGTCGCGCTCGAGGATCAGCAGCTTGTGCTTCATGGCGTCTTCCAGCAGTTCGCCGAAGGAGCGGTAGCCGTAGTAGGACTCGCTGAAGCCGGGCTTGCGCCGCTTCAGCGTCTGCTTGACCATCGAGCCCCAGATCTTTTCGTCCTCGCCGCGCTCGGTGACCAGGGCCTCGACGGTTTCGACCACCAGGTCGATGGCCTCCTGGCGCTTCGGGTCTTCAGTCTTTTCCTCGGCCTTCGGCTTGGCGGCGGTGCTGGCCGCGGGTTTGGCCGCGGCCTTGCGTTCGCCGCGCGGCTTCTTGGCCGGCAGTTCGCGCACCAGGTCGTCGTAGAAAATGAATTCGTCGCAGTTGGCGGCGAGCAGGTCGGAGGTCGCCGCCTTGACGCCGACGCCGATCACGCGCTTGTTGTTCTCGCGCAGCTTCGACACCAGCGGCGAGAAATCCGAATCGCCGCTGATGATGACGAAGGTATCGACGTGCGACTTGGTGTAGCAGAGGTCCAGCGCATCGACCACCATGCGGATATCGGCTGAGTTCTTGCCCGACTGGCGCACGTGGGGAATCTCGATCAGCTCGAAGGCGGCCTCGTGCATCGGCGCCTTGAATTCCTTGTAGCGCGCCCAGTCACAGTAGGCTTTCTTGACCACGATGCTGCCCTTGAGCAGCAGGCGTTCGAGCACCTTCTTGATGTCGAACTGCGCGTACTTGGCGTCGCGCACGCCCAGCGCCACGTTCTCGAAGTCGCAGAACAGCGCCATGCTGGTAATTTCGGGGTTGGTTGCCATGAGCGGACTCCAGTGAATAGGCAGCGATGATACCAGCGGGCATAATGCACGCCCGCGCTTCCCCTCAGTTCCCTCCTGTTCCCTCCCGTTCCCGCATGTCCGACTCCCTCGATATCCTGCGCCGCGTCTTCGGCTACCCCTCGTTCCGCGGCCCGCAGGCCGAGATCATCGAGCACATGGTCGATGGCGGCGACGCGCTGGTGCTGATGCCGACCGGCGGCGGCAAGTCGCTGTGCTACCAGATACCGTCGATGCTGCGGCCGGGCGTCGGGGTCGTGGTTTCGCCCCTGATCGCGCTGATGCAGGACCAGGTGGATGCCCTGTTGCAGGCCGGCGTGCGCGCGGCCTTCCTCAATTCCTCGCAGGATTTCGCGACGGCGTCGGAAATCGAGCGGCGCTTGCGCATGGACGAGCTCGACCTGATCTATGTCGCGCCCGAGCGCCTGCTGACCGAGCGCTTTCTCGCCCTGATGGACTACCTGCACGGCAAGGGGCGCCTGGCCCTGTTCGCCATCGACGAAGCGCATTGTGTCTCGCAATGGGGCCACGATTTCCGCCCGGAATACATCCAGCTCTCGGCCCTGCACCAGCGCTACCCGACGGTGCCGCGCATCGCCCTCACCGCGACGGCCGACACGCTGACGCAGCAGGAAATCATCGCCCGCCTAGGTCTCGATGCGGCGCGCGTGTTCATTTCGAGCTTCGACCGGCCCAACATCCGCTACACCGTCGTCGAAAGGGACAACCCGCGCCGCCAGTTGCTCGACTTCCTCGGTGGTTATCGCGGTGCTGCCGGCATCGTATATTGCCTGTCGCGCAAGAAGGTGGATGAAACCGCCGAATGGCTGAACCAGCAAGGCATTACCGCCCTGCCCTACCACGCCGGCCTCGACGCAGGCGTGCGCCAGCTGCACCAGCAGCGCTTCCTGCGCGAGGACGGCATCGTCATGGTGGCGACCATCGCCTTCGGCATGGGCATCGACAAGCCCGACGTGCGCTTCG
>CAZGQB010000407.1:0-2300 GCA_964527055.1 uncultured Sulfuritalea sp. | reverse complement strand
GCGAGGCCGGCGGAACCGATGGCGTAGCCCTTGGTCACCGCCTTGGTGGTGTTGCCCACGGCGTCGAGCGGATCGGTGATGGCGCGCACGGACGGCGGAAGCTCGGACATTTCCGCAATGCCGCCGGCGTTGTCGGTGATCGGGCCGTAGGCGTCAAGTGCAACGATGATGCCGGCCATGGACAACATTGACGTGGCGGCGATCGCTATGCCGTAAAGGCCGCCCATCGCATACGAGGCCCAGATCGCGGCGCAGACCGACAGTACCGGCCAGGCGGTTGCCTTCATCGAAACGCCGAGGCCGGCGATGATATTGGTGCCGTGACCCGTCGTCGAAGCTTCCGCAACGTGCTGCACCGGCTTGAACTCCGTGCCGGTGTAGTACTCGGTGATAAACACCATCAAGCCAGTGAGCACCAGCCCGATGACAGCCGCTGAGTAGAGGCGCATCTGCGAACCGCCACTGATGTTCAGCACGCTGTCGAGCAGATGGTCGTCGATCAGCCAGGTTGTCATAGGATAGAACGCGACCAGCGCCAGCACACCGGCCACCGCCAAGCCCCGATACAGCGCGTTCATGATCTTGGCGCCGGGCGAAGTCTTGACAAACATCACGCCGATGATCGAGGCGATGATCGAGAACCCACCCAGGGCCAGCGGATAGATCACCGCCTGCTCGGCGAAAGCAGGGTTCGCTTTCAGCAACAGTACGCCCAGCAGCATGGTAGCCACCGTCGTCACCGCGTAGGTTTCGAACAGGTCGGCCGCCATGCCGGCACAATCGCCGACGTTGTCGCCGACGTTGTCGGCGATCACGGCCGGGTTACGCGGGTCATCCTCGGGAATACCGGCTTCCACCTTGCCCACCAGGTCGGCGCCGACGTCGGCACCCTTGGTGAAAATGCCGCCGCCGAGTCGGGCGAAGATCGAGATCAGGGAAGAACCGAAACCGAGGCCGACCAGCGGATGGATGATGTCTTCCAGTCTGATGTTCGGGCCGCCCATCATCTTCAGCACAGCGTAGTAGCCGGCAACGCCCAGCAGGCCGAGGCCAACCACCAGCATGCCGGTGATGGCGCCGCCCTTGAAGGCGACATTGAGCGCCTCGTTGAGGCCGACCGTAGCCGCCTGCGCGGTGCGGACGTTGGCACGAACCGAAACGTTCATGCCAATGTAGCCGGCAGCGCCCGACAACACGGCGCCGATGACGAACCCGATGGCGGTCTTCGCCCCAAGGAACACCAATATCGCGACTGCAAGCACGGCGCCGACGATACCGATGGTCGTGTATTGGCGATTCAGATAGGCTTGAGCGCCTTCCTGGATCGCCGCCGCAATTCCCTTCATGCGGTCGTTGCCCGCCGGTTGCGCCAGAATCCACTGGCTCATGACCCAGCCGTAAGCGATTGCCGCCACCGCGCAGACCAGTGCGAAGATCAGTCCTGCTGACATAATTCCCCCGTTTGATTAATGACCTGAACATGTGATTTTATCACGACGCATACTGCTCGCAAGAACTGCGCGAAAGCCTCTATTGCTTGAAATTTAATGATTTTTTGCGCTCCCCGTTCACGGCACCGGCAAGTTGCGAAGTACGCGGAATATTCGAAGGAATGCCGTTCCCGCCCACACCGGTCAACAAATTCCTGATGCTCGAATCGAGCGACTGGATGCCGGCTGAGTAGAATGGCCGCTATAGTGGTCGGATGTCTGGCGGTGCGACCGTCATCCGGGTCTCGAAATCAATAGGAGCAGCACATCATGCCGCAAGGAAAGGTACTCGTCGCCCAGGGTGGCGGACCCACCGCCGTCATCAATCAATCGATGGCCGGCGTGGTGCTCGAAGCCCGCAAGTTCCGCAACGTCGAGCTGGTCTATGGTGCCTATCACGGGGTATCAGGAATCCTCAAAGAGGAGTTCCTCGACCTCACCCAGGAAACCAGCCACAACATCGAAATGGTGGCATCCACCCCATCCTCGGCACTGGGCTCGACGCGCGACAAACCTGACCTCAAGTACTGCCACGAGATATTCGAGGTCCTCAGGGCACACGGCATCGGCTACTTTTTCTACATCGGCGGCAACGATTCTTCGGACACGGTGCGGATCGTCAGCGAAGAAGCCCGACGCGCCAATTATTCCCTGCGCTGCATCCACATCCCCAAGACCATCGACAACGACCTGGTCGGCAACGATCACACACCGGGCTTCCCGTCTGCAGCCCGTTTTGTCGCCCAGGCCTTCATGGGCGCGAATCTGGACAACGCCGCCCTGCCCGGCGTTTATCTGGCCGTGGTGATG
>CAZGQB010000406.1:0-2305 GCA_964527055.1 uncultured Sulfuritalea sp. | reverse complement strand
ATCTGTGCGCGCTTTGGCTGGCGCCGGACCACCGGCAAGCGAAGAACAATCTTGCGGTGTTGCGCGCCGGAACGGTTTCTCCGACGGCAACGGACTGTCTTCCGCCTTAGCGGCCCTCGCAGGCATCGCCGGGACTGCGAATACGCGGCCCACGTCACATTGCGATGGGCCGAGGACGAGATGGCGATTGACAGCGCGGCGATTATTCCCATGATTGGGGGCCGCGGAGCCGCCGGCTCCCGCTATCGGAAACAGATCCATGCCCGTCGCTCTCGCCGGCCTTGTCCTGTCGGCCGCCGCGCTCACGCAAGCGCCGGCGATGCCGCAGACCCAGCAGCCCGCTGCGAACGCGGCGTCCCCGGCGGCACTGGTCGCCGACCCCGCATCGGCACCTTCGGCCACCGGTGCCATCGTATTGCCTGCACTGACGCAGATCGAGCTTGAAACCGTCGATATGGTCAGCTCCGGCCGGCAGAAGCCGGGTGATTTCTTCAGCATGCGCGTTGTCGTCCCGGTCAAGGTCGGCGAAGTCGTCCTGATCCCGGCTGGAACGCCCGCCACCGGGCAGGTCGTGCATGCGGCCAAACGTGGCATGTCCGGCAAGGCCGGCGAGTTGATCCTTGCCGCCCGCTTCGTCGAATTGGCAGGCCAGCAGATCAAGCTTCGCGCGACCATCAGCGGCGCCGGCAAAAGCAATCAGGACAGGGCCGCCGCCGTGTCCATCGCCGTCAGCACCGCCGTTCCGGTGGCCAGCTTCATCGGTCTGATGATCCAGGGCAAGGACATGGTGTTGCCGGCCGGCACACGCGTAATCACGCGCACGGCAGCCGCCGTGGAAATGAATGCCGCGCCCGCCGCAGCGGAAGCAGCCGCGTCGCCTGCGCCGGCCGAAGCGCCATCCACGCCCGAATCGAATCAACCCGCTGCATCGCTCCAACCTACCGATAAGGATCAACCCGCACCATGAAGTCCGTCGCACTCTCCACCTGCCTGGCCGCCTGCTTCGCCACTGTCCCCGCGTTCGCCCAGGATGCCGCCACCACCGAACAGCCTGCTCCCGCGACCGAAGCCACGCCCGCCGAACAGGCCGCGTCGACCACCGAGACCACGCCGGTCGAACAGGCGGCGCCGGCCGCTGAAGCCGCGCCCGAAGCGACACCCGCGACTGCTGCGGCCGCTCCGACCGAGGCGATGCCTTCGACGCTCAGCCCGAAAGTTACCGAGGCCATCGGTACGCCCGGCGCGGGCAAGGCCATGGTGGTCTTCTTCCGCCCGAGCAAGTTCGTCGGCGGCGCGATCGGCTTCAAGGTCCGCGAGAAGGATGTGGAGCTCGGCAAGCTGCGCAACGGCAATTACTTCGCCATCGAGGTCGAGCCCGGCCAGCACACGTACGTGGTTCACTCCGAAGCCAAGGACGTGACGACGATCGAAGCCGAGGCGGGAGAAACCTATTTCCTGTCCGGCTCCATCAGCATGGGCGTGCTGGCTGGCCGCCCGAATCTGAGCCCGTCGGATGCCGCGGCGTTCGAAGCGATCCTGCCCAAGCTCAAGAAGTCGAAGCCGCTGGACTGAGCGCCGGGATCCCGGCCCCGCAGCAGTCGATACGAAGCCCGGCCCCGGCCGGGCTTCGTCGTTTCGGGGCCCCGGCGCAGGCTGGCGCACCCCCCGCCCCTTTGCCATACTCGGGCGCCAGCGGCCTCCGGGCCGCCTTATTTTGTCTTTTCTGGGGAGTCAGGGATGTTTTTCGAGCAATACGGTTTACAGCTGGCATTGGCCTGCGCGGCCATTGCCATCGTCTATGGTCTGCTGACGGCGCGCTGGATCGTCGCGCAGCCCAACGGCAACGAACGCATGCAGCAGATCGCCGCGGCAGTGCAGGAAGGCGCCGGTGCCTACCTGCGCCGCCAGTACACCAGTATCGCGGTGGTTGGCGTGGTGCTGTTCTTCGTCATCGGCCTGGTGTTGAAGAGCTGGCCGACGGCGATCGGTTTCGCCATTGGCGCGGTGCTGTCCGGCCTCGCCGGCTTCATCGGCATGTTCGTTTCGGTGCGCGCCAACGTGCGTACCGCGCAGGCGGCGACGCAAGGCCTGAACGCCGCGCTGAACGTCAGCTTCAAGGGCGGCGCGATCACCGGCCTGCTCGTCGTCGGCCTCGGCCTGCTCGGCGTCGCCGGCTACTTCATGTTCGTCCTGCAAGGCAACAATGGCGAGGAAGCGCTGAAAGCGGCCCTGAACCCGATGATCGGCCTGGCCTTCGGCGGCTCGCTGATCTCGATCTTCGCGCGCCTCGGCGGCGGCATCTTCA
>CAZGQB010000405.1:0-2313 GCA_964527055.1 uncultured Sulfuritalea sp. | reverse complement strand
TCGGGCAGGTGTCGACGCACAGGCCGCAGCGGGTGCAGTCCGGGCCGATGGGTATCGCGGTGTCCACCGCGCGGCCCTTGATCACCGTATCGAGCACGTGCGGCACCAGGCAGACCTTGCGGCAGTCGCCTTCATGGAAACAGTTCTCCAGCTTGTACTTGACGCGCACCGGCGAGAAAATGCCGACTACCCCGTAGGTGAGCCCGATCGGGCAGGCGTAGCGGCACCAGGCACGACGCGAGAAGAAGACCTCGAACACCAGCAAGGCCAGCACCCAGAGCAGGGCCAGTCCGGGGCCGTAGATCAGTGCCCGGGACACGATGCCCGTTGGGGAAATCGCCTCGAACACGGTGTAGCCGGTAGCGATGGCGAGCACTGCAAAAACCAGCCAGGAACCGGTGCGCAGGCGACGGTCGATGGCCTGGTCCGTCACCAGCTTCTTCTTGACCAGCCAGAGGTGGATCTTCTCCGCCCATTCGGCCAGCAGGTGGTAAGGACAAGCCCAGGAACAGAACGTACGCCCGCCCAGCAGCAGCCAGAGCACGAATACGGTCCCGGTGCCGATCACCAGATTGACGATGATGTGCTTGTGCGCCAGCATGACCTGCAGCGCCGAATTGAGATCGATCAGGTGAAAGCCGATGAAGCGCGAGGCGGTCAGCGCGCCCTCGAGGATCTGGATGTCGAGCCAGAACGACAGCGTAAAGAACAGGTTGACGACCAGCAGCACCGCCCAGCGCCGGTTGCGCCAGGTGTGCACTTTCTTCGCATCCGCATGGGCGATCATCGCCTCCTGCAGCCTTTCCTTGTTGGTCAGGCGCTTCAACTCATGAATCTTCTGCGCAGGCTCCGAAATGGCAACCGGCTTTCTGGCTTCGCGGCCGAGCATCACCGCGATCTGGTCGAAAAAGCGGCGCTTGAGAAATGGGTTCATGTGTTCCACACCTCCCGTGCATCGACCACGATGCAGGTCGGTTCGACCGGGCAGATCATCTCGCAGACGCCGCAACCGACGCAGGGCTCGTGCACCACCGGCGACTTGCGTTTGGTGCCGTTCGGGGCGAATACGGTTTCGATGGAAATCGCGCCCTTGACCGGACATTCGCGCACGCAGAGGTCGCACTCGGCGAGGTCGTAGGGATGTTCGCTGATCCCGATCGGCTTCCACCGGTCCACTTCCATGTAACGCATGCGGCCCTTGAAAGTGGCGCCGCGCACTTGTCCCTTGAAGCCCTTGCCCTGAATTGCCAGGCAGGCTTCCGGCCGCGTCAGGCGCGCGACGCCGATGCGCTCGGCGAGGTTCAGGGTCGGCTCGGGATCCTTCTCCTTGGCCTTGAGGATGGGCGCCGCGGCCAACTTTGCTCCCTTGCGCACGCCGAGGAAGGCCGGCTTCTTGTACACCAGCGAACCCGTCGGACAGGCCAGGATGCACTGCACCGCGTCGCAGGAAAAATCGCAGGCCTGCTCGCGCGCATCGATATACGGGGTGCCGACGCCGACGCCATCGACCAGGTCGGCCAGCTTGATCGCCTGCACCGGGCAGACCTGGACACACTGGCCGCACTTGATGCATGAAGCCAGGAAATCCTTTTCATCCAGCGCTCCCGGTGGCCGCAACCGCTTGGTCCGGGCATAGACCAGGGGCAGGAAGCCCGAAAGCGCGGCGCCCGTCACTCCCCCCGTAAGCAGGATGGTGCGCAGCCACTTGCGCCGCGCCTGCTGGATGCGTTCGCGCGAAGCGGGCGGTTTCGCCGCAGCGGGTGTTTTCGTCTCGCTCATCCGGTCACCTTGCCTTTGATCGACTCCGGTTTCAGGAAACGCGGCCTGTCATCCTTCAGCGTCAGTTCCGGCGACGAAAAAGGTGCCAGCCGCTCCAGGAAATCCAGCAGTTCCATCACCGGCGCGGTCTTGAAGAATTTTGCCGGCGGCAGTTCGATCCATATCTGATCCGCATAGGCATAGAGTTCGTAAGGAGTATCGCCGATTCCGTCGTGATCGCGATCGAATCCCTGGTAGTCATCCCAGTAGTTTCCCCGCCATTCGTTGAGGCCCGACTTGCCGCGCCCGGCCTGCACCACGTTGGTCAGGTTGCCCTCGAAAATATTGTCGGTAACCACGTTGCCGCCGAGTTCGCTGGTCAACTTTACCGCGATACCGTTGAAGGCGAAGCGGTTGTTGCGCAACCAGATCTTGCTGTCGGGCTGGAACGGCGACAGGTCCGAACCGATGCCGACGGCACAGTAGATGATTTCGTTGGCTTCGATCAGCGCGTTGCTGGCCTCCTTGAAACCGATCGCCATGCCGGTGGCACTG